>JALOMS010000648.1 GCA_025455345.1 Thermoflexibacter sp.
AATTTGTGCATAAGTAGTTAATACTTCGGTTTTTAGCATTTGCTCATTTTGCTTTTTACAAGCAAATAAAAACAAAAAAATAAAGATAAACTTGAGTTTTTGCATAGTCTATAATTAATTAATTTCTCTAAGATTATTGCGTTTAGTGAGCAGTATAGCATACTATCACTTGATTATTTAGATTTATTCTAATTCTAAATAATTACAAAATAACAGAATTTATAATTAACTACATACAAAAAGTTTGTTTTAATTTAATGTTTAAGGTGGGTTCAAGGTTCAAGGTTCAAGGTTGCAAATTGGATTAATGAGGTATGTAAGATAGGTTTTCTACCTAATAGGGGTAATTATCATATTGATAGTGAGTTGCTTATTCTTCTTCGGTTTCTGTTTGTAAAACTACCATCTCTACTAACTTACTGATGGTTTTTTGAATACCGCGATATACTTCGGCAATAGAAACATCCATCATATAACAAGGCGAGGTTACGATATTGTTGATGTCATCTTCTATAACATCTTCATTATCACAAAAAACAGCCTTTGCTCCTATGGATTCCATTGCTTGGGAGATACCTGCTATGTCATAAAGAGAGGGTTTATCAGTATTTCCTACTGTGAGAATCGCTTTGATACCCGTACCTTCTAATGCTTTTGCTAATGAGGTCGGGGACATACATACCGCCGCAATAGGTTTGTTTTCATGTATCATTGCTCTAATAAGTTGCTTTACTCCCTCATGAATCTCACCCTTTGCGCCCTCAAAAGCCCATTTGGTAAAATTTTTTGCAGTACCAAAGCCTCCGGGCATAGCCAAAGCATCCAACTCTTCGATATTTAGCTGGTCTAATGCCACTATCTTCCCTCTTGCTATGCGTGCCGCCTCTACCAGTACATTGCGCTTTTCTGGCATCTCTTCGCCTGTCAAGTGATTAATTACATGATGCTGTTCTATATTAGGAGCAATGCAAATCGTTTCTGCCCCTGCTTTTTCTAAAGCCAATAACATCAGCACAGACTCATGAATTTCTGAGCCATCATACACACCACACCCAGAGAGCAATACACCTATTTTCATAATATTTACAAAATAAAAATTTGTGAGAAAACTAAATACTCAAAGAAAATAACCTAAAACTCTATTGGAGTGCTAATTTAAAAATTTACTTAAAAAAATAGCATAATCTTAAAATTTAATTTTTTGCTATCTTTAAAATCATAACTAAATTGTTATTTTTGGCAAATAATCACTGACCCAATGGCTAACTTGGCAAATAAGAAAGAAATTTCTACTGTGAAAAAATATCAACTCATTGTTTTCAAATTGGAAGAACATGAGTATGCACTTTTTATTGACCAAATCAAAGAAGTAGTCATTACGCCTACAATTACACCAGTTCCCCTTACCCCCAGATATATTAGAGGCGTAGCCAATGTGCGTGGAGATGTATTGGCAATGGTAGATTTAATAGAGCGATTTGGATTAAAACAGGAATCTCAAGAAGTCAATCTCAAAAAGTTTAATTTTACTTTGGTGATTGCAAGCGAAGAAAAAAAAATGGGGCTTTTGGTACAAGAACTCCCTCAAACCATTAGTGTGTTAGAAACAGAGATGATACAACCCTCTTTGATATACGAAACAGAAGAAGAAAAAAATTATATTAAATACATTGTTAAAATACAAACCAATCAGCAAATTCAAAGGCTAATTATTGTCATAGATTTAGAAAAAATTATTTTTCAAGAAGCGATTAATACCGCGATTAGTAATAATTGATTGATTATATTTGTCTTTGATAAATCTTTTGACAAATTTGTATCTTAATTTGTATAATTTGCTTCAATCATAAAACACTATTTCATATTAATTTTTTAATTACAATGAGCAAAAAAGTTTTAATCGTAGATGATTCTCTTTATATGCGTACTATTATCAAAGATACTTTGGGTGAAGCGGGGTATGAGATAGTAGGACAAGCAGCAAATGGTGAATCTGCAATAGATATGGCATTAGAACTCCAACCTGACATTATTACTTTGGACAATATTCTTCCTGATATGCTTGGATTAGATATTTTGAAAACCATAAAAGAAGAAGGATTAGCTACTAAAGTCTTGATGATTAGTGCCGTAGGACAGCAGTCAGTCATAGATGAGGGCTTGAAACTTGGTGCAGAAAGCTATATTGTAAAACCCTTCTCTTCAGAACAACTCTTAGATGCAGTGAAAAAATTAGTCTAATGTTTACTCCTAAACTCATACGGGTAATAGTCGTAGATGATTCCAGTTTCATGCGTCTTGTCGTGAGTGATATTTTGCAGCAAGATAGTCAAATCATCGTAGTAGATACAGCAAAAGATGGAGAGGATGCCTATCAAAAAACCGTTAATCTCAAGCCTGATGTGATAATCTTGGACTTGGTCATGCAAGACTACGACGGATTATATGCGGTTAAAAAAATAATGCAAACTGTGCCTACTCCTATCGTAATATTAAGTTCGGAAGGCAACGTACACCCTGAAAGTGTGGTAGATGCTTTGAACGCTGGCGCAGTCAGTTTTGTCAATAAACCCAGAGGTATCCTTCAGTCTAAAATCAGAGAAATAGACAGCCTACTCATCGAGAAAGTCAAAATTGCCGCTCAGGTTACTGCTGAAAAACTCACACCCACAACCAAAAAAATCAATACTAATCCTCATACTTTTGAGAAAAATACAGCTTATCACATCGTAGTCATAGGAGCTTCTACGGGAGGAACAGGGGCAATAGAGCATATTTTGCTCAATTTGCCAAGCAATTTCCCCTTGCCCATACTCATCGCCCAGCATATTCCTGACAAATTTGTTCGTTCTTTTGCTGAGCGATTAGACCACTTAGTTCCCTTAAACGTCAAAGTAGCCCAAGAAGACGAATTACTCACCGCAGGCATTGTTTACATCGCCCCCTGCTATACCAATATGGAAATAAAGCAAAATCCTGCTTCACAAAAGATTAGAATTAGCTTTACCCAAGAAAAGTTTACACATTTCAATCACCCTTCCATAGATTGCTTGATGTTTTCAGTAGCTAAAATTTATCAAAAATATGCCATAGGGATATTACTAACGGGCATGGGCAGAGATGGAGTCAGTGGATTAGCCGCTATCAAACAGGCAGGCGGCTTTACCATTGCCCAAGATGAAAAAACGAGCATTATCTTTGGTATGCCTAAGGTTGTGGTGAACTGTTTGTAAAATCTCAAAAAGAATTAAAAAATCAAAATTGTAAGGTAGTCTATTGATTCTATGTCAAAAAATAGGAACACCACCTACCTTCCAGTCAGCATTCCAAATGCCTCCTCAAACTCCGCAGTGCGAATAGTCTTGTAATGCCCTGTATG
>JALOMS010000081.1 GCA_025455345.1 Thermoflexibacter sp.
AGAGATTATGGTACATCTTGGCGAATCTTGCGCCTCCCTTCTCTTACAGACCAAATATACATCAAAGCAAAACGCATTCGCTCTATCCAAGAAAAAGGCGTACAAAAAATAGCAGACAATATCGAATCGGAGTTTGTCGGTATTATTAATTATTGTATCATTGCCCTTGTACAGTCCAAACTTTCTCAAGATGCTCGTATAGAATTACCTATGGAAGATGCACTTGTAATGTATGATGAAGCCGTAGAAGATACCCTTTCTCTCCAAAAGAACAAAAATCATGACTATGATGAGGCTTGGCGAAATATGAGAGTGAGTAGTATGACGGATATTATTCTAATGAAATTATTGAGAATTAAGCAGATAGAAGATAATGAAGGGAAAACAATTATCTCGGAGGGTGTCAATGCAAATTATCAAGATATATTGAATTATGCAGTTTTTTGCTTAATTTTGTTATCTAAACCATCATAGCTTACTACACAATGTCAGCATCTAACGATTTTAATGACAATAATAAAGAACATAGCCATTTTGATAATGGTGATAATCAGCACCCCAAACAGAAAAATAGATATATTTTGCACTTGATTTTATTCCTAATGACACTCGTCTGTACTACGCTTGCAGGCGCAGAGGCAATGACAGGGCGTTCTTTTATCTATGGTGAAAAACTATTAGGTTGGAAAGAATTTTGGCAGGGTTTGTACTTTTCCTTGCCCTTTTTAGGAATATTAACTGCTCATGAGTTTGGACATTATTTTACAGCTAAGTGGTACAAAATCAAAGTTTCTCTACCTTTTTTTATCCCCGCATGGTTTGGTTTTTTACAAACGCTATCCATTGGTACGATGGGGGCATTTATCCAAATACGAGAAAAACTCAAATCCACTAAAGAAATATTTGATGTAGGCATAGCAGGTCCTTTGGCAGGTTTTGTTTTTGCAATTATTTTGCTTTGGTATGGATTTACGCATTTACCCCCCATAGAATATATCTATCAAATACATCCTGAATACAAACAATGGGGATTTAGATATGCAGACAATGCTTACAAAGATGCTAATATGTTTGGGATTGGCTTGGGAACGAACTTGATATTTGAATTTTTTAAAAACTACGTCGTAGAAGACCCTCACCTCATTCCTCATCCGTTTGAGATGATGCATTATCCATTCTTATTTGCGGGTTATTTGTCTTTATTTTTTACAGCACTTAATCTCATTCCTATTGGACAACTGGACGGAGGACATATACTATATGGACTGATTGGTTATAAAAAGCACAGAATAGTATCTTTGGGCTTATTTATTACATTTGTTTTTTATGCAGGTTTGGGTATTTTCCGCTTAACGGATATTAATACGGAAACGATTTGGTATGTTTTGCCATATCTTGGGTTGCTTTATTTGATGTTTTACAGAGCATTTGATGACAATAGACTAACAGTCATATTGATAGCATTGAGCATATTTGTAGGACAATTATTGATAAATTACGTATTCCCCCAAGTGCAAGGTTATTCTGGTTGGTTGGCTTTTGGGTTTATTTTGGGCAATTTCTTAGGAATATTTCACCCACCAGCCGAGATAGAACAGCCTTTGGATACCAAAAGAAAGATATTGGGTTGGGTATCATTATTGATTTTCCTATTGAGTTTTTCTCCAGAGCCATTTATTGTAAAATAAAAAAAATTAAACTTTGTAAGTTTTATATAAGAATTACCAAAAATAATCGTTATTTTGGCATAATTTAAGTCATAAAACTAATGATTTATGGTATCAAAGATATTGATAGGCTTAGTCAAGGGTTATCAACTATTTATTAGCCCCTTAAAACCGCCTACGTGCCGTTTTACTCCTACTTGTTCACAATATATGATAGAGGCTATCCGTAAACATGGAGCATGGAAAGGGTTTCGCTTAGGATTGACTCGCTTACGCCGTTGTCATCCTTGGGGTGGGAGCGGCTATGACCCCGTTCCTTAACAATTTTTGAACTTTCAGACATTGATATGAATAAATTTTACTTGGGCTTTTTTTTACTACTATACACGCTATCTGTTAGTTATGCTAACAATGATAGTTTGAGTGTTATTTTCCGAAAGGCAAAAAATACCCAAGATATAGACGCTTTGAACAGAGGACTTTTAGCTGTTTTAGATAGTCGATATATGCCCACAGATTTACCTTCTTTGCCCACTACTTACCTTTTGTACGCAGAACGTTCGCTCCAACTTTCCGAAGAACTTTCATATTCTCAAGGAGAATTAGAAGCTCTCTATGCGATTGGGTTGTATCACTGGCACTCGGGTCTGAACTATCAAGGCGGGCTTAACCAAAAGCCACTAAGTTATTTTGAACGTACCGTTGCTATCTCCAAAAATTTAAACAATTCCATCTTTGAAGTCAAGGCAAATCGGTGTATAGGAAAGATTTATCATGAAGTAGGAGATATGCAACTTGCGATGGGTACACTTACAGAGGCATACACACTTTCTACCAAAAGTAAAACAAAAGAAGGTAGGTATAATCTTGCCATAGATATTGGGAATATTTATTTCGATTCGGGCGAGCCACTGAAAGCACTCAAGAGTTTTTTAGAAGCCTTAGTTCTTGCTAAAGAAGCCAATAATCAGCATAGGATTGCCTACTCAATGAACAATGTCGCCAAAGCATTCGATAAACTTGCTCGTAAGACAAAAGCAATAGAACAGCTGGAGGAAGGAATTGAGATTGCTGAAAATAATAAAGATTTATTTTGTTTGGCTTTATTGTATAATACGTATGGAAGTGTCAGTAATAACCTCAATCAACCAGAAAAAGCCATAGAATACTATGACAAAGCACTGAAAATAGTAGAAAAAATAGATGTAAAACAGCTCAGAGCTAATATTTTGCAGAATATTGCAAAGTTTTATGTACAAAACAAAAAATATGCGGATGCATTAGAATACTACCTAAAATCTGTAAATATTTTGGAAAGCTCTGCACCCCAAATCTACTTATTAGATACTTATCAGGCTCTTTATGAAATTTATAACTACAATAAAGATTATCAAAAAGCACTGACCTATTATAAATTATATACTACGCTCAAAGAAAAATTTGTCCAAGAACAATTAGATGCAGAAACAGGAAAAACAGATACGAAGGATTTTGAGCAAGAAATAGAACAACTTACTCAGGAGAGAGAAAATCTAAAACAAGCACTAAAAAATCAGTCTTTGCTTACCTATACTGCTACGGGTATTATTGCTTTCTTGTTTATTGGATTAGTTATTTTGGCTATTACTTTTAAAAAGCGACAAGGACAAATAGAAACTTTGGCAAAACAAAAAGAAGAACTCCAACAAGTCAATGACCTCAAGGACAAACTATTTTCTGTCATTTCCCAAGACCTTCGTAGCCCATTACATTCTTTGCAAAGTGTAGTTGCATTGTTGGATGCCGAAGTTCTTAATCCCCAAGAAATCAAACTTATCGGAGAAAAATTAGGCGAAGATTTAGGGACTACCTTAGGACTTTTGGACAATCTCCTCTATTGGGCGCGTTCGCAGATGCAAGGCATTAGGAAAGAAATAGAACCTATCAATATCCATGATATAATAGATGAAAATATTAATCTACTCTCTGGCAGTGCCAATAAAAAAGGAGTAGTCCTGCACAATAATGTTGCTCAAACCCTGACTAAGCCGCAAGCAGACGCTAATATGATTAGCTTAGTAATTAGAAATTTACTCAGTAATGCGATTAAGTTTACTCCCAAGGGGGGAAGTGTAAATTTTAGTGCTAAAAAAACAGGAACTTGGGTAGAAGTTTATGTTACTGATTCGGGAGTAGGCATGAATTCTGCTGCACAGCAAAGAATATTTAATACCCAGGCAGTAATGAGTAACTCTTTTAGTACTATGGAAGCGGGTGGGGGGATTGGCTTAGGGCTTTTGCTCTGTAAAGAATTTATAGAGGAAAATGGAGGAAAGATTTGGGTAACAAGTCAAGAAGGTAAAGGCACTACCTTTGGTTTTAGCCTAAAAATCAATGGATAAAAATATGATAAATAGTCATTAGAGCGCGTTCTAAATCAAATAAAAAGCAATGCTTCCCCACTGAAAGCATTGCTTTTTGATAATTATGCTATCTGAATTACTCGCGCAGACTTCGCCTTACTTTCTTCTTTTTTAGGAATATTCAAAACTAATACTCCCTCTGTATAACTTGCTTCTATATTATCCGTATTCACATTTTCTGGCAAAGTAAAAGACCTCGTAAAACTCTGATAACTAAACTCTTTGCGAGTATAGTTCCCTTTTTCATTTGTTGTTTTTTCTTCCTTCTTTTCTGAAGAAATAGACAATACATTGTTGTGTATTTCTATTTTAAAATCTTCTTTCTTCAGCCCTGGAGCCGCTAATTCTACCTGAAATTTATCCGCTTCTTCCCTAACATTGACCGCAGGAACGGTAGTATTGGCTATGGGGAAGTTGCGATTTGTCCAATCAAACCAATCATGATTAAAAAATTGGTCAATCAAACTGCCAACATTTGACAATTCAGATTGTGGTTTTCTTATAATAAGACTCATATTGATTAAAGTTTAAGGTTAAAAATTAATTGATTAAAAACATCTACCTATATTCAGATTTTATAACAAGTGCCAAAAAATGTCATTTTGTCATATTTTATTGATATTTTTTAACCAATAAAAGACAAAACAAGGCAATTTGTCGCATTTTGTTCTTGCTTTGCTAAGTCCCTGCTACTTTTGTACTAAAAATAAAGAATAATAAAAATCTTTACTACTTTTGTAGCTATATCAAATAGCTGAAAAACTTGAGTATGAATCACTACTGCTATATCAATGGAGAGTTAGTCCCTGTCAATCAAGCAAGTTTAAAAATCAATGATTTAGGATTGCTAAGGGGATTTGGTATTTTTGACTATTTTCGCACCTATAATAGTAAGCCTTTTATGCATCATTGGTATATGGAACGTTTCTTTCATTCTGCCAAATTGATGGATTTGGAAGTACCTACTAACGAAACAGAAATCATGTATTATGTAAGTGAACTTCATAATTTGGCAAAACTTCCTGATTGTGCGTTTCGTTTTTTGCTTACGGGAGGATATGCGACGGACAGTATTTCTGTAACTAAGCCAAACTTTATCATTATTTCCGAAGACTTGCCTGCCTATGTACAAGACCGCTTTGACAAGGGAGTCAAGATAATTAGTACAGAGCATTTGAGAGAGTTGCCCGAAGTCAAATCTACGAATTATATCAGACCTATCTTGATAGCAAAGCAAATCAAAGCAGAGAATGCCTATGATGTATTGTATCATAAAGATAATGAAATCAGCGAATTAAGCAGGAGTAACTTTTTTATTTTCAAAGGAGATACTTTGATTACTCCCAATACCAATGTACTCAAAGGAATTACAAGAAGGGTTGTTTTAGAACTTGCTCGACAGCACTTTGAAGTTCAGGAAAGAGTGATACACATCGAGGAGCTAAAACAAGCAGATGAGGCTTTTACTACTGGCACTACCAAGAAAGTTACACCTATTGTACAGATAGATAATCTTTTGATTGGCACGGGGAAAGTAGGGAAACGAACTCATTTCCTCCAAAATTTGTTTAACGAATTGATAAAGAATTATTAATAGTACGTAAAACCCAATGGAACACGCTCCTATTACTATAAAAAAAGACAGACATTATAAAAATGCTCCTATTTCTGAAGTTATTTTTGGGGTTACTTTTAGTAGAGGTATTTTAGGTATCGATAACCTCATCTTTGATTTAATCAGTGATTTCAAAGATAATTATCCAATTGTATATGCCCAAAACCCACTTTTTGATGAAGAATTACAAGATTTTCGACTACTTACCAACCTCAATCTACATCAAACAGGACAAGCGGTCTATCGACTGCAAAATGAAAGCGAAAAAAGACTTTTACAACTTCAGCATAATAAGTTTTTTTTCAATTGGGTGCGTAAAGATGACCAATCCGTAGGTGAATATCCCGGATTTACTAAGCTGTACAACCAATTTTCTAATGGTTATGAGAGTATTATAAAAAAGTTTGCCAAATTATTGCCTGAAATGGAAGTGGACAAATATGTCAAATACTATGAACTACACTACCAAGACCGTCTTGTTTGGCAGAACTATATCAGTGATTTGTCAGAGATAGACAAAATACTGAAAATACAAATCCCCTACATGCCTAACCTAAATGGTGGAGTTTATGCGCCTAATAATATCGTTTCTAAGTTTACGATTCCTATGGGCGACCAAACGAGCTTTAGTGTAATTACTATCAATACAGCATCTTCCGAACAAGGAGAACAACTACTCGTGGTGGAATGTTCTATTAAAGGAAAATCAGAAAATCTCCATCGGAAGGAATGGTTCTTAAAAGCACGAGATATGCAACTCCAGCTTTTTGACCAACTTTTCCAAGCTGAAATCTTACAATCATGGGCATAGCCCTCTTAGCCTGTTATTTTTGAATCACTACTTTTTGTATCGCTCTTGCAGTGTCGCTTTGTAGGAATAATAGATACAAACCATTACTCAAGTGGCTTAAATCCAGACTATTATAATTCTCGTACAAGAAGAATGTTTTTTCTAAAACTACCTTGCCTTGCATATCCACAAGTTGGACTTGATTCACTTTGCCCTCGATGATTAGCTCTCCATTGCTTGGGTTAGGATATATTTTAGCGGGAAGATGAGTCCAATATCTTTCATTGGAACTGACCGCATTTTTATTCAAAAATACAGGACGAAGCATTAGGCTTCCTTTATTCAGCTTGTTTGGCAGCCACTCATTGGTTGTATTGGTAAATATTTGACTGCCAGAATCTGTATTTTTATCAAAACCAATCGTTAGATTTTTGTCGGATAACTGCTCAAAGCCTACATAAAAAGTATCGGATAATGCGAGTCTGCGACTAAGTTCTATCCTTGTAAACTTGTTAATGCTATCTGCATAATCCAAAATTATATTTTGTACCAATAAAACTGAATCTTTGGCTCCACGCCCCTTAAAATCTAAGTTTTTCCAAACGCGCAAGTTATAAGTTTCGCCCTTGAGATTTACATCTATGGGGACAAACATAAGGTCTATGTGCGTGAGTACCGCAGGTATATTTAGCACATATCTATAAGCCAACTTCCCAAACCTTTGATTGATTGTGGCGGCAAACTCCGCTGTTCCATCGTCATACGCATAATAGTTGTCCAATACAGTAATTCCTACAATCGTATCATTGCTTCTTAGGTTTACGTTTTTGATATAGCCATCTTTTTCGCCTGTATTCATTCTAAACTTATACTCCAAAATCATTTTTTCTCTGTTTTGTGGTAGAGGAACGCGATTAGTTGGGACGGCTACCTTCTGCTCGTTAAATGCCAAAATAATATAAGAGGAGTCGCGCATCACACCCAATCTTTCCTTCTTTACTAAGTCCGTGAGAATGGCATCATACGAAAAAACATTAAATGTTTCGTGGAGATTGTTCGAGAACATGAATAGACTATCTACGGTTTCGTTGCGAGCGTTTGCATAAAACTGGTCTATGGGCATTGCTCTATATCTTTTGAGATAATGCGTGTCTATGCGTGAGGAGGTGATATCGAGAATCCCCTGCGTCCTGACATTGGTGCGGCGAAGACTGTCCAACAATATGTAATCCAAATTCCATGTATCATAAGCTCCTGATAATCTGCAAAATACTTGAAATCTAAATTGAAAATTTTTATGAAAGTAAATAGGGCTATTGACAGGCAAAGATACGTATTGGAAGGTATTTTCTGTATTTACATTTCCATTGCGTTGCCACTGATTGACCCAATTGCCCAAGCTATCTTTGAATTGGACAAGCAAATAGTCTTCGGCATCGGGTTTAGAGCCATTCCCTTGGCTTTGCCAATAAAAAGTCAGAGCCAAACGCTTTGCGGTAGTTGTTTTGGACAAATCTATGCGACGAGAGGTCAGATTGTCTGCCTCTCCAGCAATAAATCTATCTGTGAAATTATAAGGCTTCCCCAAATAATTGATTCCATCTAAGGTAATTAGCCCAAAAGAAGGAGGCTTGATACCATAGCTATCATTTACATAGCCGCCACCATTATTAGCGAGCCAAAGAGAGGTATCAGGGTTGTTATATTTGCGATAATAAACGGAGGTAAAATCATCAAAAAAAGGATAAGATATACGAGTCGTATCTTCTGAGCCTTCTTCTATTCTGGCAGGAATATGCGTTTTCCCACTTGGATAGGAACCAATAGGGCTTATGACAAGTCCTTGTCCGTAAAGAGTTTGACTTGCGGATAATAAAAATAAAGAAAGTAAAATGGGGAAAATAAGTTTTTGCCCAAGAGAAAGATGAAATTTAGAATACTTCATTGTTACAGTTAGCTTGATTAAGCGTAAAGATGTGCCATAGATGTTCTATTTTTATAATTGTTTTACCTCTTAAAATACTTATTTTATTTAGATTCAAGTAGTTATGAATTAATACAAAATGCTAATTTTCATCTCCACTTACCCATATATCTACAATAGTTCCTACCTTAACCTTTGTTCCCACTGCGGGTTTTTGCCTAATCACCGTTCCTAATTCTTTGGTATCATCTTTTTCCGTCATTACGCCCCCAACTCCTAATCCTATAGCTTTGAGATAAAACTCTGCTTCTTCTTGCAACTTGCCTGTTAAGTCGGGCATGATAATATCATTTTTGCCCATGCCATCGCCTACGTGCAAGTCTATTTTTGTTCCTTTAGGAATTTTGAATTCTCCTACAAGTTCTTGTTCTGTTATCTCCTTTCCATTTACAAAAACTTTCAATACAGTATTAGGGACAATATCAGCTACATAGTCTATTTTCCCAATTTTAAAGCCATAACTTTCCAAAATTTGGCTTGCCTGTTTCATAGAGTTATCTATAATATTGGGCAGACGCTCCATTGGCGGCATTTTTGAGTTAATAGTGATATGAATACGCCTATTGACCTTGACCTTTGCGCCCTCCTCTGGGTCTTGCTTCAATACTGTCAATGGTGGAAGTTTGTGGTCATAGCTGGAATCCGCGACATAATAGCGCAAATCTCTGTCATCAAGAAAATCTTCTACTTGGGCAAGTTGCATACCTTCCAAATCTGGTACGGTAATAGTTTCTCCATGGTGAGTGATGATAGGTAAATAAACATAAAAGAAGATAATAATCAAAAATACGGCTATCCCGCCCATTAGACCTATGTTAAACCACAAAGCCTTTCGCGAATCTTCGGTCAGTCTATTTTTTATTTCGTTCAAATCTATTTTCATAAAAACTAATGAATTTCAAGCAATTGCCTCAATAATATATCCCTTTTTGCAGTAAAAATAATCATTTACTTCCAAATTTTGTGATTATTCTTACAATCTTAACAAGATTTTTGATAAAAGCCAAGT
Organism: Thermoflexibacter sp.; assembly: GCA_025455345.1. Classification (GTDB taxonomy): domain Bacteria; phylum Bacteroidota; class Bacteroidia; order Cytophagales; family Thermoflexibacteraceae; genus Thermoflexibacter. The sequence goes on from JALOMS010000081.1 coordinate 9,468, forward strand.
CTAATTACCTGCGTTTGTCTCCTAAGCCAAGCCAAAGATTAATTTCTGCGCTAATGCCCACAAAGGGTTTGATTTGGACGGCATTGAGTAAAGTCGCACTTGAGGGTAGTTTGTCTTCTAAAAATACAGCTCCTGCATTAAATCTTACAAATCTAAATAATCGATAACCATAACCCAAATAATAAGGTCTTCCAAAAATAGGTCCCGAAATATCATTGCCATTCTTATCCCTAAAGTTATTGACAAAACCTCCAATTGATATAGCTGAATTAGTCCAAAAACGACTCGAAAACGCACTATTTCCCAAAGGAAAAGACAACCCAACATAAGGAGAAGCGGCATAAGCAATGTCTTGGGTATTACCTTCCAAATAGACTGCGCCATATCCTGCATTGACAGAAAGCAGGTGAATCGTACTGGTAGTAGGATAATCCGAAACATGGCGCGTATCATCTTTGATAAGCAAATGAGTGTTAAGCACTTGCTCTACTTCCTTGATAGTCAGTTTTTTAATATCATCTAATCTTTTTTCATAAAGTTTTGCTCTGCCTTCCATCTTATTTTCCTTCCGATTGCTGTTGTCATCATTGAGGTGAGCCGCCTCGCTATCTCTTAGTCGCCTTCCTGACAAGTTTTTCAAGGAGCGTTTGATTATATCACTAAATCCTTGAAAGACGACTTCATTGTCATTGCGATAATTTTCCAATGCACTATTTACTATTTTATTCAAATCATTTATTACTAATTTTTTTGAAACCAACAACTTAATCTTACGCCCAGAAGAATAAAATGCCTCTTGGAGATAACTATCCAAAGCCTCTTGGATAGAAGTTTTTAATTTTTCTTTTTCAATATCCGTAAGTGAACGAAAATAATCAAAGACAATATCATACTCTGTATTTCCGCGCAATTTATAATTACAAGTCATTGAAAATGTACCTTCTACATTTCCATACATTCTTTTCCAAATATTGTTATATAAGGGTTTTTCGTGCTTAGTCCTTGCTTTGTAAATAGCTATTTCCACACGCTCGACTTGACTGCGGATTGCGCCAGAAAACAACAAATAGCTTTCAGCCTTAAGAGGTTGTCCATTGTTGAAATAGGCGTGTTGATAATCAAACACAACAGCCTCATACTGAGCCAAAGAGGGAGAATATGCACATATCGTAAAAAGTAGAAAGGCTATAAAAATTTGTAGTTTCATGGGGGTAAGGGTTTATTGAAAATCAGCTATAAAATTGGTGTGAAATTTATGGGTTAAAAACTATCTGACACCATAGAAGTATCAGATAGTTTTGAGTTGCTTTTTTATTAAGCAATAGAAATGAAGATATTGACTTTATACGCCAAGACTCCAGCCATTTTTGTATTCGCGCTTAACAAATTGATTAGCTGGCTCAAAGTTGGTAATTCTCATATTTTGACCATCCCAAAGGAGTTTTTTATCTCCAGATGTTTTCTTCCCATCTTTTTCCCAAGTCAATGCCAAGCTTCGCAATGCTAAGTTGCCCATAAGGACTGTTTCTGTCAAAGGTCCAGAATAATCAAAATTGGAGCTTGCAGGTGCGCCACCCTTACACGCCATGACCCAGCTTGTCTGATGTCCTCTATCATTTCCTTCTATTCTTGGCAAAGATTTTAACTTTTCAGTATTGAAATATGCCATCTCGCCCGTAGGAAGCAAGGTAGGGTTTGCACCATAACAACCGCACATGATTTTGCCACGAGAGCCTTCAAATATTACTCCACCGCTCCAATCACCCATCATCTCCTCGTCTTTGAGTTCTTGTGGTCTTGGGGGTTTGATGCCGCCATCGTACCAGTGCATTGTAACCGCAGGCATTCCTTCTCTGGCGGGAAATTCTAAGTGTATCGTAGAGGAAGGAGGACAACTATCAGTAACTATTGCAGGTTTGAATCCATTAGTCCAAACACCTGTTACTGAGGCTTCTACGCTGGTAGGGTATCCCAACTTTAATGCTCTAAATACAGGGTCTATGATGTGGCAAGCCATATCTCCTAAGGCTCCTGTACCGAACTCCCACCAACCTCTCCAACCAAAAGGAACATAAATAGGGTTATAATCTCTGAACTTGGCTGGACCTAACCATAATTCCCAATCTAAGGTCTTGGGAATTTCAACTTTTTCCGTAGGTGTAGGCAGTCCTTGAGGCCAAATAGGTCTATTAGTCCATGTATGAACATTGGTTACATCTCCAATTACGCCTGCACCTATCCACTCTGTCATTAGGCGAACACCCTCTCCAGAACTACCTTGATTGCCCATTTGAGTAACAATCTTGTTTTTACGAGCAGTTTCAGTAAGCATACGAGCTTCATAGATGTTATGCGTTAATGGTTTATGCGTTAATGGTTTTTCTACATATACGTGCTTACCTAATTGCATTGCCGCCATTGCGATGACTGCATGAGTATGGTCAGGGGTACTGACTATTACTGCGTCAATGTTGTTTTTTTCTGCCTCAAGCATTTTGCGAAAATCTTTATAGCGTTTGGCATTGGCAAATTCTTTGAAAGTTTTATCTGCTCTTGCGTCATCTACATCACATAAGGCAACAATATTTTCCTTGCCTCCGTTGTATGCGGCGACGATGTTAGAGTATCCTTTGCCGCCCACACCTACTGCCGCAATATTGAGTTTATCACTTGGGGGTACGAACCCTCTGCCTAATACATGACGAGGGACAATGCTAAATAATGCTACAGACGCACCCAAACCTGTAACGAATTGGCGGCGAGAAATGCCTTTTTCTTGTTTTTTGTCT
>JALOMS010000649.1 GCA_025455345.1 Thermoflexibacter sp.
TTTTTTTTAACCACTATTTGGCTAATATTGCACATGGCAGAATCCTATAATGATTATAATACTCCTTTCAAATACCCTCATGTTTTTCTCAAAATATTTGACCTATTTATTATGTTTTTTATCTATGCCTTTTATAATAGATTTAATAATAAAATAACTCTTGGTTTTATATGTTGGCTCATTACTATAATTTTTATTTTAAATTCTATCATTATTAATAGTGCTTCTTATAGCATGAATGCTTTTGTCAATAATGACAGAGGATTCTCTAGTGGTTCTATTTACATGCTTGCTTTACCTCTTGCTTATTTTTTTAACTACTATTTTTCTTCTAAGAAGTTCTTTAGTTTTATTGTATTTGGGATTTTGCTTGCGGCTATTATTTTTTCTCAACAGCGGACAAGTTGGGTAGCTTGCTTTGGGGCTTTATTCCTATCTATTATTTTTATGAAAAGAACTAATTTCAAAATAGATTTTGGTGGGTTATTACCCATTTTTATAACATTATTTATCATTAGTTTATTGATATCCTCTTTTATCCTGACAAATGAAACTATCATGGATAAGTTTGCCGAGCGATTTAGTGGATTTACAAGTTTTGATAGTGAGGATAGAGATGAGGGAGGAACTACGGGACATCACTTTCATAGTTTTTATGCGGATAAGATATTTTACTTTGGGTTTGTTGGCTTGCTTATCTATGTCGTCCCATTCGTAATTCGTTTGATTAATCTTGCATTTTTTGTACGCAAATACCTCATTTTGCCACAAACCGTTATGTTATCTTTTTCTCTTACCATATTATTTTATGGAATTTCTTATGACTTGGCAACCTTTGTCTATGGATTTCTTGGTTATACTTTCCATGTGTTAGAACAGGATTATACCAATACTCAAATTTCTTCTCAGAACAATAAAACACAAATGCCTGAAAACAAGGAAGTAACTAAAGAGATATATGCAGTAAATTAAAAAAGTCCTCAAGGATATAAGGTTTTAGCTAAATGTATTGGCTTATTCTATGAAATATTTATAGAAATTATATTTTTTTGAGAAATGGTATTGCTGTTATCAAAAAATATTCAAGTCTAAGCCTTTAAGCAGTTAGAAAAGCTGGCTATCATCTAATCAAAACATGACCTTGGACAAAAATTCCTTTTGATACTGTGAAGGAGACTTCCCCATGAGGTGCTTGAACTGGCGATTGAAGTTGGAAATGGTATTAAATCCACTTTCCAAAGCAATTTGAGTAATACTCAACTCTGTATTCATCAATAACTTACAAGCATATCCTATACGCACCTCACTTACAAAATTAGAAAAAGTCTTGTTAGTGCGATTCTTAAAATAGCGACAAAAGGCGGACTCGCTCATGCAAATCAGCGAAGCCAATACGTTCAGACTTATCTCTTCTCTGAAATGTTGCATGACATATTCATGCACCTTTTGCATACGTTCTGTTTCTGAAATTTTGTGCATATTGACATAATTCGAACTTGCAATATACTCATAATCAATAGTATGAGCTAATTCATGGAGTATAGACAGTAGCTTCAAAATGCTCTCAAACCCATTGAGATTGAGCAGTTCTACTAAGCCACGCCTCAGCAAAGTCCGCATATTGCCAGTGATTTCAAGTCCTCTTCGACTATGGGCAAAAAGCTGTTTGATGAGGTACATTTCAGGTTTTTCAAAAAAATCCTTCCCTAAGAAATCCTCTGTAAAATAGACCACAATGCCGTGAGCATGGGATTTTTCTGAATGGTCGCTACGCCAGACATGGGGCATATTAGGAGCTAAAAAAACAGTATCTTCAGGCATAAACAGGCGAATATTGTCCCCAATAAAGCGAGTCCCGTTTCCCTCTAATACAGTAAAAAGCTGATAATGAGGGTGAAAATGCCAAGTAGGGTCAAAATGTGCCTCTATCAACTCCTTTACTACAAAAGAGTGAAGAGAACTATCTACTGATTTTTTTAGTAAGGCTTTCATGTGATAACTTCTACTTATTTTGCTCTATTTTGATATAAAAATATAAAATAAAGTCAAAATACAGTTGGAATTGGTAAAAATAAAGATATTTTGATATATTTATTTATCTTAATATTGTAATACTAAAAATACGCATAAAGTAATGGCAAAACTTGGCATGAACCTCCTCCTTTGGGGAACACAAATAGACGAATCTCTCTTTCCTATATTATATCAAATCAAAGAGATAGGCTTTGATGGGGTAGAAATTCCTATTTTTAACACAGACCCTAACTATTGGCAAGTTTGGGCAAAAAAATTAGACGAGTTGGACTTGGGGAGAGTGGCTGTAACGATTTGTGGGGCAGATTTTAACCAAATTAGCCCCGATGTTCAAGTGCGAAAAAAAACTTTGGAACGCAACAAGCAAGCCGTAGAATGTGCCGCAGTCTTGGGTGCCAATATGCTTACAGGACCTTATCACTCTGCTTTGTGTGTTTTTACAGGACAGCCCGCCACCAAAGAGGAGTGGCAGTGGGCAGTAGAAAATATACAGGCTTTGGCTGAACACGCCAAACAGTTTAATATCACGCTGGGTTTGGAATATTTGAACAGGTTTGAAAGCTACTTGGTTTCTTGTGCGGAAGAATTGCTCAACCTTGTGCAGGCAGTCAATCACCCGAATTGCCAACTCATGTTTGATACTTTCCACGCCAATATTGAGGAAAAAAATATAGGAGAAGCAATCAAAAAATGCGCTTCACATCTCATTCACGTTCAGGTTTCTGAAAATGACAGAAGTACGGTAGGCAAAGGAAATGTAGATTGGCAGGGCGTTTTTTCTGCCTTAAAATCAATCAATTATGATGGTTGGCTCAGTGTAGAAGCGTTCAGCCCCAAATTGGCAGTTGCCAATATTTGGCGGAAAATGTTTGATTCTGAGGAACAACTAATGCGTGATAGTTTGGGTTTTATTAAAAAAAGTTATGAATTATTTTAGCTGTGGCTTAATTAGTCGTGTGATAACACACGACTAATTGAAAAGTCATATAAGTTTTAAATATTTATAAGCAAAAAAATAAGTCAATTTTTCATGTGTTTTCACATGAAAAACTAAACGATTTAAAATTAAGTAAATATGAAAAAATTGAACATGGCAATTGTAGGGCTTGGCTTCGGAGCTGAGTTTATCCCTATCTATCAGCGACATCCACATACGAATATGTATGCAATTTGTCAGCGCAATGTGGAAAAGCTAAACCAAATTGGGGACGCTTTTGGCATAGAAAAACGCTACTCCAATTATGACGAACTGCTCGCTGACCCAAATGTGGACGCGGTTCACATCAATTCACCCATTCATAATCATGCCGAGCAGAGTTTAAAGGCACTCAGAGCGGGCAAGCACGTTGCCTGTACCGTTCCAATGGCAACTTCGGTAGAGGAGTGCATGGAAATAGTGAAAGCCTGCAAGGAATCAGGCAAGAAATACATGATGATGGAAACGGTCGTGTACAGTCGTGAGTTTCTCTTTGTCAAGGAATTATACGAAAAAGGCGAACTCGGTAAAGTCCAATTCCTCAAAGCAAGTCATCAACAAGACATGGACGGCTGGCCTGACTACTGGCCTGGGCTGCCTCCTATGCACTACGCTACGCACTGCGTAGGTCCCGTTACGGGCTTGCTCAAATTGGAAGCAGAATACGTTTCTTGC
>JALOMS010000082.1 GCA_025455345.1 Thermoflexibacter sp.
TCTTCTGCTTTTGCTTCTGCGACTTTTAGTTCGGCATTTGCTTGCTCTATTTGGAGTTTTGCTCCGATATTATCGCCGATGTCTATATCTGCAATGTCAATAGATAAAATTTCGAAGGCTGTCCCAGAGTCCAAGCCCTTTGAAAGTACCAATTTTGAGATTTTATCAGGATTTTCCAATACTTCTTTGTGAGAAGTTGATGAGCCTATTGAGGTAACTATACCTTCGCCAACTCTCGCCAAAATCGTTTCTTCGCCCGCACCACCGACCAACTGAGCAATGCTTGCTCTCACCGTAACTCGCGCTTTGACGATGAGTTGAATGCCGTCTTGCGCTACTGCAGTAACTTCTGGTGTATTAATAACTCGTGGATTTACAGAGATTTGTACTGCATCAAATACATCTCTGCCCGCTAAGTCTATCGCCGCCGCTTGTTTAAAAGACAGGTCAATATTTGCCTTTTCTGCTGAAATCAATGCTTTGATAACAGAAGGAACGTGTCCTCCTGCTAAATAGTGCGTTTCTAAGTCAGAAAGAGTAATATTTAGCCCTGCTTTTGTAGATGTAATCATAGAATCTACAATTAATCTGGGTGGGACTTTGCGAATACGCATGAATACTAAGTCGAACAGACCAACACGTACTCCTGAAAATAATGCAGTAATCCATAGATTGACAGGAACAAAATGTAAAAAAACAAAGAGCGCAATAGCACTTGCAATGGTTAAAATGATGATATTTTCCATGTTTGTTTTATTATGTGATGTTTTTAATATAAAATAATGAATATCAATACAATATACTAAATAGTTTTTTTGTAATTTTCACGATTCAAAACTTGTATCTTTTATCATACATGAAGTATCTCTGATTGATAATATAAATTTAACAAATGGAAATATACTTTCGATAATTCTACCTAAAAAATTATCGTTAAAAAGGTAAAATATTATCAGTATTTTTCATTCTTTCAATTCCAAATTGGGTAAGGGGTCTTGGTGTAGGTGAAGCAACCTTTGTACTTCTTGGACAAAATGCTCTAATTTTGGCGATTTAAAGTCTATGAAATAATTGAGTTGGAGGGAGTGGTATGCTGTAATTCGGATTTGGTGCGAGCCTATCCATCCGTAGTACATTAGAAAAATTCCAGAAATACTCAATGCGATGCTTGTCCAGATGGAAGTAGTAATGTGTAGAAAAAAACTTACGATGGACATAGGCGCAACTATCCCACCAATGATAAGAGGAAATAAAAGCCTTTTGAAATTAGCTTCTATGTTATTGATATGATTTAGAGGGATGACTTTAACATTTTCACCCCATGCTTTATTTTCTGTTTTTACACATAAGGTTTTGTTAGTAAGTATCAACTTGCTATTGGCAGTCATAGGAAATTCTGCTATCAGACTTTCTCTTTGCTTAAGCCATGTATAATAATAGGTATAGTCATACGTATATTTGACCAGTGGGAAATGGGGCTTTTCAGTCTGAAAATGAAGTATTTCACTGGTTGTACTGGTATAATTACTTATCTGTGTATGGCTTGTTTGCATTTGGGATATTTTATTTTATACGTATTCGTCGCTCTCCAAAGTTGCATGATTTATCTCTTTGGTGGCTATATAAAAGTTTTAGAAATTGATAGGAACAACGAGCCAAGAAAGAATAAATCTACACAATTCCTTAAAATCATATTAATATTTTATTAAAAGTTTTAGCAAATAAAAGGAATTATCAAAAGATTTACAAGTTCATTTTGTTCATATTTAGGAGTCAATTAAAGTATATTTGCAATTGCCTTTCTACAAAATTTTTATCAAACAATAATTTTTAGTCTATTTATCTATAAAAGGTTGATTTTATGAACACATATACTCTCTCACAAATCAATATTTATCCAGTCAAATCCCTTGGGGGAATTTCTCTTTCTTCTGCCAAAGTAGAAAGCAGAGGCTTAGCATACGACCGCAGATGGTTATTGATAAATGCAGAAAACCAATTTATCACCCAAAGAGAGCATCCCAAGTTGAGTTTGATAAGGGTTGATTTGCAAGAAGAACACCTCATTTTTTCATACGCACACTACCCCAACGAGGTACTCAAAATCAGTACACAAGAGCATGATAACAAGCTACTTAATGTAAGGATATGGAATGATGTATGCAAGGCAAACTTGTTGCGGAAAGAGGTCAGTGAATGGTTCGGTGAGATATTAGGAACAGATTGTCGCTTAGTGAAAATGGCTGAAGATGACAATAGGTTAGTAGATAAAGACTATGCTTTTCGCCAAGAAGTTGTAAGTTTTGCGGACGCTTATCCTTTCCTCATCATTGGTCAAAGCTCTTTAGATGACTTAAATACGCGCTTAGATAACCCCGTAGAAATGAGGAGATTTCGCCCAAATTTTGTATTTGAGGGTGGGCTTCCATACGAAGAAGATACTTGGAAAAAATTTACCATAGGGAATGTGGCTTTTGCTGGGGTCAAACCTTGCGCTCGCTGTGTGCTTACAACTGTCAATCCAGAAAAAGGAGAAATAGATAGTAAAGAACCTTTGCGGACGCTATCTCTTTATCGCAAAGTAGGAAACAAAATACTTTTTGGGCAAAATTTGCTTCCTATTGATTTTGGGATAGTACACGTAGGGGATTTGATTGCCTTACAGGAAATAAATACAACCGTCTAAAATCTGCAAATTTTATTTGGAAAACGGCTAAACTTTACTCTTTAAGGTTTTGTTATCTAATCAAATTTACCTATTTTTAGGCTATAATAATCTTAAAAAATAAGCTCCTCCAATGTTATTTGTTGATTTTTTTATTATTATGACTTTGTTTTGGCTGACTATCCCTGCGGTATGTGGTTATTATGCTTATTCGCGCGGTAGGTCATTCTGGTTTTGGTTTATTGTAGGGACTTTTCTGCCGATTATTGCCCATGTTATTTTAATTTTTTTGCCCGATGAAACCAACGAATTCGAGAAAGAATTAGCAGAGGTGCGCTTGCAATATGGCATTGCGGGTACTAAGTCAGAGGATACAGGAAATAGAAAAATCAACAAACTACTCAAAAAAGATAAGCAAAAGATTAGTTTTGAAATTGTAGAAATAAATCAAAGAAAAGTCGTAGAGGTTTTTATAAATGGTATTAATCTGAAGCAAATCATCAAAGCCTTAGAAGTACCTATCCCCAATCAATATGAGGGCATACCTTTAGAACTTTTCCGCTCTACCTGTTTGCATCTACTCGGAGAACCAGACATGAATTATACAGATAATGAAAACCGCTCGGCTTTATTATTCTGCAAATCAGATTCTTATTTTAGAAGCGCGCTCATGGCGAGAATTGAAATTTACCGCAAATATGTCGTATGGTACAGTTTCCAAAGAAATCAGAAACCCGATGACCAATACAAATCTCTAATTTTTGTTTTTAATAAAATCCAATACATGAGTGCTTTGGACGCAGTCCAACAAAAGATAGAAGTTCTTTAATCTTCTGGAAAAGGAATAAATACAAAATTCATAAAATCCATTTCTACCACAAACAAACAAGCAAACTCATCGGGGTCTCTCCATGCGGATTTGAATAATTCTATATCTGTTACTAACTGCCTCTCAATAAATTCATTAAGAAAAGAAGCATAATAATTCCAATTAATGTCTATCTCTTGTCTGCTGACTAAGAGCTTTCCAATTGCTATTTCTTGTTTACAAATAAGGAAAATAGGGAAATCAGATATGCCTCTTTGACGAATCAGGTAAGAGGTTTCTTTCAGCGTATCAGCCACCTTTACAAAGTCGCTACTAATCGTACCAAGATATTTCCCATTGAGTTCTGGGTCGTTTTGCATAAGTCAAGAACGGGTATAATTTGCCAACAAATTTAGCATATTTTTTCGTACCTATCCCAATTTTATGTTATGTTTGTTTTTCCAAAATTCACCTTTGGGGATAGCAAAATTTTACAGTAGCTCAAAACATGAACAAAAGACTGCTTTCTTTAGATGTATTTAGGGGCATAACGATTGCGGGCATGATTCTGGTAAACAACCCTGGGTCATGGGAGTATATTTATGCTCCTCTTGCCCATGCAGCATGGCATGGGTGGACTCCCACCGACTTAGTTTTTCCTTTTTTCCTTTTTATCGTAGGAGTTTCCATAGTATTTGCGCTCTCTACGCCCTTGGAAAAAGCAGAGCCTAAGAATATTTTGATAAAAAAAATCACCATTCGCTCCCTTAAGTTGTTTGGATTAGGGCTATTTATGGCGGCTTTCCCCTTCTTTGTTTTTGAGCCAGAGTTTGCCCTCAAAGATTTTGGCAAGTTGAGAATCATGGGCGTATTGCAGCGTATTGCTTTATGCTATATGATGGCTTCTTTGCTATTTCTTTATTTCAAGCCCAAAATGCTTGATTGGATTGCTGTTGGTTGTTTAGTAGTTTATTGGATACTGATGGTATTGGTGCCTGTTCCTGAGTATGGTGCAGGAATGATAGACTCGCCCGATGGCAATTTGGCTTCTTATTTAGATAGATTATTACTGGGTAAAGACCATTTATGGGCTGGAGCAGAGCGAATGAGAGACCCAGAAGGGCTATTCAGTACGATTCCTGCATTGGTAAATACATTGTTAGGTATTCGTACAGGGCTTATTCTAAGAAATAAATCATTGGAACAATCTCAAAAGTTAGTACAACTATTTGTACAAGGAGTTATTTTTATCGTGCTTGGCTATTGTTGGGATTGGTTTTTCCCAATTAACAAATCTATTTGGACAAGTTCTTATGCCTTGTTCACTTCAGGACAAGCTATGTGTGGCTTGGCAGTTTGTTATTATTTGATTGATATACAAGGACATAAAAAATGGTTCTTTTTCTTTGAGGTCTATGGAGTAAATGCCATCATTGTCTTTGTAATGAGTGGCTTGTTATCTAAGACATTTTCCTTGATAAAGGTAACAAAAAGTCCTGACAAAGAAATTTCTGTATCTTCTTGGTTTTATAAAAATGTATGCGAACAGATTTTTAGTACCTATAATGCCTCTCTTTTGTATGCCCTGATTTGGATTTTTGTATGGTTTGTGGTATTATGGCTCATGTATCGCAAAAATATCATTATCAAGGTCTGATATCAGCTTTTATTTGTTTTATATTTCATATAATACTTTAATAATCATTGCGTTATTTTTTAGAAATTGCTTATAAAGGAACTCTTTTCCATGGTTTTCAGGAGCAAGACGGAGTGCCTACGGTTCAAGGTGAAATTAATTTTATCCTGAAAAAATTGTTAGGACATGATATTGTTTCAGTAGGAAGTGGACGAACAGATACGGGAGTACACTGCCTCAAACAGTTTATGCACTTTGATACGCCCAAAGAGATTAGGGATAGAGCCAACTTTATCTATCGTATGAATAGGATATTGCACCATGATATACTGGTGAGGGATATTTTTGTGGTGAGAGATGAGCTAAGCGCACGTTTTTCGGCGAGTAGTCGTAGTTACGAATACCACGTTACGCGTAGAAAGAACCCTTTTTTAAGCGATTTTGCCTACTTTTACCCTATGCCTCACTTAGAAATAGGAAGAATGAATGAGGCTGTTCCTATTTTATATGATTATACTGATTTTGAAGCATTTAGTAAGGTACAAACAGAAGTAGCTCATTTTCTTTGTCATATCAAAAAAGCAGAATGGAAAGAGGTAGGCAAGGAGCAATTAGTTTTTTATATTACTGCTGACCGCTTTTTGAGGGGAATGGTGCGGGCTATTGTCGGAACATTGCTGGAAGTGGGTAGAGGGAGATTGAGCAAAGAAGAATTCAGAAATATTATCCAAAGCAAAGACCGAAGAAATGCAGGAAGTGCCGTTCCTCCGCAAGGGCTTTTTCTTACAGACGTCAGCTATCCGTCAAGTATCTTCATTTAAAAATATGCGTATTGGAATTATTATCAATTCATCTTGGAATATCTACAATTTTAGGTGGGGTTTGATAGAAACTTTTTTACAAGAGGGGCATGAAGTCGTGGCAATTGCGCCCAATGATGGATTTGTGGAGGAGTTAAAAGCGAAAGGTTGTAAGTATTATCAAGTTAATATGGAGCGCAAAGGAGCAAATCCATTCAGGGACTTGCTGTTAGTACATGATTTGTATAAAATTTATACCCAAGCCAATCTGCAGGTTGCGCTACATTTTACGATTAAGCCCAATATTTATGGTAGCTTAGCCGCTCGTCTGGCAAATATTCCAGCAATTAGCAATGTAACAGGATTGGGTACGGTATTTATTCGCAATAACTTCACTTCCCAAATAGCACAATTACTTTATCGCTTTTCTTTTCGCTTCCCAAAAAAAGTTTTTTTCCAAAATCAAGATGATTTGAGCCTGTTTTTAGAAAAAAAGTTAGTTTCTCCACAGATTACAGATTTATTGCCGGGTTCTGGTATAGACATATACAAGTTTCAGCCTTTACCCAATCAAAAAAAAAATACTCCATTTACCTTTTTGCTCATAGCCAGATTGCTCTATGACAAGGGGATTATTGAGTACATAGAATCAATAAAAATACTTAAAAAACAAGGACTCCCATTACATTTCCAGTTGCTTGGCAAGATAGAAGAAGACAAGGGCTTAGGCATTACGCAAGACCAACTCCAAGATTGGCTAAAACAAGATTTGGTAGAGTATATAGGTGCTACCCATGATGTAAGACCATATATTCATCAGGCAGATTGTATCGTCTTGCCTTCTTACAGAGAAGGTACACCTCGCACACTATTAGAGGCGGCAAGCATGGGAAAGCCTTTGATAGCGACGAATGTGGCAGGTTGTAAAGAAACAATTATAGATGAGGTAAATGGCTTGTTGTGTGAGGTAAAGAATCCCCAAGATTTGGCAAACAAGATGAAAATAATGAGCGAATTGAGCGAAGGAAAATTAAGTGAGATGGGGGAGCAAAGTAGATTATTAGCCATTCGTAAATTTGACCAAAATATTGTTATCCAAAAATACAAACAAGCAATCGGTCTTAGCTTAGCATAAAAAAAAACTCCAAAGAATTACAGCTTTGGAGTTCTTTAAGTTGTATTAAGATGGTCTAAATTACTTACCAATTTTGAAACCAAGACCAATATTGAAAGCCCAACCTCTTGTACGAACGTCAGAGTTACCAAGACCGATAGAACCGATGTACTGATCGCCTAAGCCATAAGTATTATTTACATCAGTGATACCATGTCTGTAACGAGCATCTACCATCAAAGTAGCAAACTTAATGTCAAAATCAAGACCAAGACCAACGATCATCGCCCAATCCATTGCCTTGAAGTTGTTAGTAGCATCTACACGATACTTTAATGGAGTACCAGCACCTGTTACACCTTCTACGTTACCAGTAGCATACACATTAGCGTCCATAGATGGACCAATAAAGATTTTTGGCTCATATACAGAGAGAATAGGCAACTTGAAGTAAGTCAATAAGTTTGCCTGAACATTGCTCAATCTGTAATCAGTCATTCTTGGACCGTTAGTAGCTTCTGTTGTAAAACGAGATGCTCCGCTTTGTGAGAAACCAACCTCTAAAGCTGTACCTACCCAGCTATTGAAGTTCAAGTGAGCAAAAGCTAACGCTTGACCACCAGAGTAGTAGTTAGTAGCACTAAAGTTGTGTGATACCAACATTTTGTTTACAGTTAAGCCACCTTTCACACCGATAAGGAAGCTTGATTTCTTCTCAGGTTTAGCCGCGTCTTGTGCCTGTAAATTGCTAAACGAAAAAGCAAAAATAGTAGCAAGAGCCACCAACAAGCTTAATTTTTTCAAACCTTTTTTCATGGATTGTAAGTGTTTTTCTTTAAGTTTATTAATAAATATACCAACAAAATTACGTATCAAAAACGATATTCAAAAAAAAATCGCTACAATTTACGCAAATTTTGCAACATAAAACAAATCAATAACAAAAATAAAAATACGATTTTTGCCCCGACTAATTATGTTTTTAATTGCAAACTAATAGAAGATAAAGGTTTTAGTACATTCTATCAGTTTATTTCGAGAGCAAAAATAAATACTTTTTTCACTTTCCCAAAATTTAAGCTAACTTTCTTCTATAAAAAAGAGTTGAAATATTTAATTTGCTCTGATTTTATGCTATTAATCTTAGTATCGTTTTCTAAAACAACCTTGTGTATTTGTTTTTTTTAATATAATAAAAAATTTTAATGTCATCAATGAAACCTGAATTAGAACAAATTAATCTTTTAGACTACACTTATACACTTCCCGAAGACCGCATAGCCAAGTTTCCACTTGCCGAGCGAGATAAGTCCAAATTATTAATCTTAGAATCTCAAAAAATAACTCATACGCAATTCAATAAAATCACTTCTTATCTGACTCCCGAAGATACTTTATTTTTTAATGATACGAAAGTCATTCCCGCGCGTTTGTACTTTCGCAAAAATACAGGGGCTATTGTAGAGATTTTTTTGCTCCACCCCATCAGCCCCTCAGAAGTACACTCGGCAATGATAAGTAATCAGTCATGCACTTGGGCGTGTGCCATAGGTAATCTTAAAAGATTGAGAAACGAACAGATACTGCTACGAGAAGTAGATAGTGGTGGTCAAAAATTTGATTTGCAGGCAAAACTCATTGATTATGACAAGCAAATTGTAGAATTTTTTTGGAACAATGTAGAGATTTCTTTTGCAGAACTGCTGACTTTGGTCGGCGAAATCCCTCTTCCTCACTATCTCAACCGCGAAGCAGAAGAAAGCGATAAGGAAAATTATCAAACTGTTTATGCTAAAAATCAAGGTGCTGTAGCCGCTCCTACTGCGGGTTTGCATTTCACTAAAGAGCTTTTAGAAGAAATACAAAAATCTGGTGTAAAATTAGATTATTTGACCTTGCACGTCGCAGGAGGGACTTTCCAACCTATCCGACATGAGAAAATCATAGACCACCCAATGCACTCCGAGCAGATGGTAATCAGTAAAAAAAATATAGAGAACCTTCTAAATAGTCAAAGAATCATTGCCGTAGGCACTACGTCCATGAGAACGCTGGAAAGTTTATACTGGTATGGAGTAAAACTCATGTCATTGGCTGATTCTTCCTTCCAAATCTCCAAATTGATGCCATATAGATATAATTCAGAGGTCTTACCTACCAGAGCAGAAGCTTTTGGAGAAGTCTTAAATTATATGCAAAACAACAAATTAGAAAAAATAAGTGGAGAAACAGAAATAATGATAGTTCCAAGCTACTCTTTTAGCGTATGTGATGGCTTAATTACAAACTTCCATTTGCCAAGTACGACCTTGATTCTATTAGTAGCGGCTTTTATTGGGGAGGCTTGGCGAGAGGTCTATCAGCAAGCCTTAGATAACGATTATCGTTTTCTTAGTTTTGGAGATAGTTCCCTATTGTTTAGATAGATATAAGGTTTAAGGTTCAATGAATTGTAGCTCTTGTCAAGCATTTTGGTTTCGTTCGGTATTCTGTATTCATGATTCGATATTTTTAGAAAAAAGCAAGAGAGATGATGTTTCCGTCTTGGTATGTTACTATCCAGAAACTTTTATTCAATTACTCACACAAATATGAAATGAAACAATCAAATAATTATAATATTGATTATTAGGGCTTTATATTATTGTAAGGTTAAAAAATTTTGAGATATGCTAAGTATTATTACTTAAGTTTTTTAAGTAATTGAACTTATTTTTCCATTTTTTTAAGTTAATTGAATGTTATGGTTAATATTTTGCTAAATATAAATCACAAGTTGGAATAATCATACTATACGTTTGTCGCTTATTACTTAGATGACCAACTTTTTGACTGAATTTTGTATTTGATTAACCTATTAAGTAGTTTATTGATAAGATGATACAATTAATGTTGGTTGATGACCACCAAATCATCAGAGATGGAATTAAGCAGTTACTTACCAATGAAAGTGATATTAAAGTAGTAGCCGAAGCCTCCAATGTAAAAGAAGCACTCAAACATTTGGATACGATACGCCCTAATATTGTAATGACGGATTTATCTATGCCTAATGGAAGCGGGTTTGACTTTATCAAATCGGTAACAGCCACACACACAGACATCAAAGTAGTAGTGCTAAGTATGCACGTAGAGGAGGCGTATATTCGCAAAGCAATAGAGTTAGGTGTATCTGGTTATATGCCTAAAGATATTTCAAAATTTGAGTTAGTAGAAGCGATTCAGACCGTAGCAAGAGGCGAAATGTATTTTAGTAGTACCGTTTCTAAAGTAATGATGAACAATATGGTCAAGAAGGTACGCAAAAACGAACAAGCGGCACAGGCAACTGCCAAGCTGACTCAAAGAGAGAAAGAAATAGTAAAATTGATTTTAGATGGAATGAGTAGCCCAGAAATAGCAGAGAAACTGTTTATCAGTCATCGTACCGTAGAGAATCACCGTGCGAATATTATGAACAAACTCAAAGTTCGTAATACAATAGAGCTGGTAAAGAAAGTTTTAGAAAACGAGTTTTGGGACCAAGATTAGGATTATTCGTATAAGTAAAGCGATAAGTAATCTGGAAAAATAATAATGCTAAATTAGGTTTGAAATCAAGTTCAAAGCTAATTTAGCATTATTAGTGATAAAAATTAATACAGTGATATTATAAGAAAGTATAGTAATAATTAGCAAAAAAATTCCAAAATGCAGTAATGCCTACAGCCGCTAATTTAGCAATATAAAACTTCATTTTCATTTTATTGTGGACTATATAAACCACAATATTATTGATAATCAACCCAATAGCATATATAGAGATAAACTTAGAATATTCAATAAATACATCTTGGTTTTGGCTTTCGAAAGTAAGTACACGATTGATAAAATAAACATTCGTTGCCCCCATAAAAAATCCAATACTGTTGGCAATATATTTATTCCACTTGAGTTTATCTTTGACAAAATAGGTAGCTGTAAAATCTACTACCATTCCATTGACCCCTACTACAATAAACTTGATGAATTTGATAAAGATGCTAATCCCAAGTTCGTTCATGATTTGAAAGTTTTTTTGCTAAACAAATTGTATTTTAAGATACAGTAAATTGCTCTGAAACCATCTTTCCATCCTATTTTTTTGCCTTCCTCATAAGTACGACCATAATAGGAAATACCAACTTCATAAATACGAATCTTAGGCACGCGAGCTATTTTTGCTGTTATTTCTGGCTCGAAACCAAATCTATTTTCTTTTAATGCTATTTTTTGTATGGTCTCTGTTTTGAACATTTTATAACAAGTTTCCATATCTGTCAAGTTTAGATTGGTAAACATATTAGATAGAAAAGTGAGGAATTTATTGCCGATAGTATGCCAAAAGAATAGGATACGATGAGCATTGCCTCCCATAAAACGAGAACCATAGACTACGTCGGCAAAACCGTCAATGACAGGTTGTAAGAGTATATTATATTCTTGAGGGTCATATTCTAAATCAGCGTCTTGGATGATTACATACTCTCCTTTAGATTTATCGATGCCTGTATGCAAAGCCGCTCCTTTTCCTTTATTGACTTCATGTTTGAAATATTGAATGTTGAGGTCAGGATTTTCATCTATATATTTCAGCACAGCTTCTTCTGTATTGTCTTTGGAACAGTCATTAATGATAATCACCTCTTTTTCGATATCATTCAATAGTTTTACTATTTTTATTTTGTTGAGAATCAAATGAATCGTGCGTCCTTCATTATAAGCAG
>JALOMS010000083.1 GCA_025455345.1 Thermoflexibacter sp.
TTTTTTACCTATCTCGAAGAAGGAAAAATCAAAGCTGTGGCGGTATTCAAAGACGATAAACTCAATGGAGTGGTCAAAGAATATTATCCTAATGGGAATCTAAAAAAATCAATTACATACCTCAATCACCTCCAACATGGCAAAGAAATCAATTTTTATGAGAATGGCAGACCTCAAATAGAGGTAAACTACGCCAATGGGGAGCTTTTAGCCGATTCTATGCGAACTTTTTTTGATAATGGGAATATAGAAATGGAAGTCCTCAAGGACAATGACCGATTTAATAAATTTAAAACATATACTAAAAGCGGTAAAAAAGCATCAGAAGGTCGCGTAATGATGAAAAATAAAAACGGCTTTTTGAGTTATTCCAATACCTCTCAGGCTTTGGCGTTTTTGGGTGCTGTCCTGCACGGCGAGGCAAATACTTATTATGAAAATGGGAATATTAAATCAGAACTTCGTTATTCTCAAGGCAAGAAAAATGGAAAAAATATCTTTTACTACAAAGATGGTACAAAAAAAGAAGTAATAGACTATGGCAACGAAGAAAAAGATAGAGAAATAGAGAAATTTTATCCCAATGGAACGTTAGAAAGCCAATCTGAATACAAGGAAAATACTCCTGTGGGAACATGGACTTTCTACTACTCCAACAAACAACTCAAATACAAAGAAACTTACTTAGAAGGCAAAGTAGAGGGAGCTAAAATCACTTATTACGAAGACGGAAAAATCGCTTCAGAAGAAACATTTGTCAAAGGCAAACTTAATGGCATAGCCAAAGTTTATTTCCCTTCAGGAAAACTTAAAACGGAGATTCCGTATATCAGAGGAAATACGAACGGCATTGTAAAAAATTTTTATGAAAATGGTAAAATGCAAAGCACAGGCAGACAACTTAACAATACCAAAGTAGGAAAATGGAATTATTATAACGAACAAGGCAAACTCATAAAGACGGAAAATTGGAAAAAGGGAGAAGCCACTGAAGTAAAAACTTTTGATAAATAGGACGAATATACATTTGTGGGCTTCTACACCTTAGCTTCTTTTTACAACTATTTATTCCACAGCACTTTCCAATAATTGTATCGTACCCTTGTCTGCGTCTATCTCTGCTTCTATGCCGATTGGGATAGTAAACTGGTTTGCAATATGTCCTATCATCGTGCCTTGGAAAGCTGGAACGCCAAGAGGGCTGAGGTAATCATGGAAAATCTCGTCCAAAGTAAGCGAACCATATCCTCCGCTTGGCTTGCAATTGGTAAATTTCCCCAAAACAACGCCCTTCACTTGATTTAATATACCTGCTAACTTGAGTTGGGCAAACATTCTGTCTATGCGATAAGGGTCTTCATTGACTTCTTCCAAAAACAAAATCTTGCCTTTCCAATCAGGCAAATAATTGCTTCCTACTATACCCGCCAATACTGACAAATTACCGCCAACCAATATGCCTTTGGCTTTCCCCCTTCTAATAGTTTGTATGCGGTCATCTACTTGTACAAGATTATCTCCCTTTTTATTGGGATTTTGGAGTAGGGAGGCTTCTTTATCGAAGAGCAATTTTCTAAAATAGCCATAGCTAAAGCTATTCCAAGTAGAGCTGGCAACAGGTGCATGGAAAGTTATCAAATCAGCTTGAGCATAAATAGCTGATAATAATGCAGTTATATCGCTATATCCTGCTATTATTTTGGGATTTTGCTTGATAGTTTTGTAATCCAATCGGTCTAAAATCCGCGCACAGCCCGAACCACCCCGTATAGCAATAATGGCTTTGATAGATTTATCTGCAAAAAATTGATTAATTTCCGTAGCTCTTTCCTCATCTGTACCTGCAAGATGCCCGTAGCGAGCTTTAAGATAAAGTCCATGCTTGACTTTCAGTCCCATGGCTTGTAGAGATTCTGTGGCGAGTTGGTAAGGAAGATTCTCATAAATAGCTCCTGCGGGACTTATAAGCCCTATGGTATCTCCCTCTTTGAGTGCTTGGGGTTTCATAATATTAGTTAATTTAAGGTTTAAGGTTCAAGGTTTTTAGAAAAGAAGCAAAAAAGAAGATATTTTCCATCTTTTTGTACTATTTCCCCAAAAAATTTTACTCAACTGCTTAACAAATCCTCCCTTCTCCCCTACTCCCTTATCTCTCCTGACTTCTCACTCCTCCCCTACTCTCTCCTATCTCCTATCTCCTAAATTTCACAAATATCCTCTTTAAAATTGTAGATATAGTAAAAAGTTTTTAAACTCGCAATCTAATTATTTCCAAACATGAAACTTTATCCGAAAGCCA
The DNA here is from genome assembly GCA_025455345.1 of Thermoflexibacter sp. Taxonomy (GTDB): domain Bacteria; phylum Bacteroidota; class Bacteroidia; order Cytophagales; family Thermoflexibacteraceae; genus Thermoflexibacter. Next base: position 2,300 of record JALOMS010000083.1, read on the forward strand.
CGGTAGCGCAGATGAATGCCCGCCCTACCCCAACGCTTACCAGTACTTTGGGCATAGAAATCACAGAAATTGGCGAAGATTATATCGCAGGCAAGATGCCCGTTGACCACCGCACTCATCAGCCTATGGGTATTTTGCACGGAGGAGCTTCTGTTGCTTTTGCAGAAACCTTGGGGAGCATAGGCGGTTGGTTAGCATTGCCTGATGATAGTCAGTATTGTGTAGGTTTGGACATCAATGCCAACCATATTCGTAGCGTCAAAAGTGGTTATGTCTATGGAAAGGCAGTTCCCCTTCATATCGGAAGGAATACCCAAGTTTGGGAAATCAAAATCACCAACGAAGAACAAAAATTGGTCTGTATCAGTCGTTTAACTTTAGCTATATTGTCTGTCTAATCCTTTTTCCAATGATAAAAAATATTTTATATATTCTCTTAGTTGGCTATTTGCTTAGTGCCTGTGAGCCAAAGATAAGTACGCCGCCCGCACCTTTTGGAGCAATTCCTTCGGCTCGTCAGCTTGCTTGGCACGCGTTAGAATACTATGCTTTTGTACATTTCAACATGAATACCTTTACCAATGAGGAATGGGGGCATGGAACTGAAAAACCATCAACCTTTAACCCCACACTACTTGACTGTGAGCAGTGGGCGCGCGTATGTAAGCAAGCAGGTATGAAGGGTATCATCTTGACAGTCAAGCATCACGATGGCTTTTGTCTGTTTCCCAGCCAATATACCGAACACTCGGTCAAGAACAGCACTTGGCGAGAAGGCAAGGGAGATGTAGTGCGCGACTTATCTCAAGCCTGTCAAAAGCATGGACTCAAAATGGGCGTTTATTTATCCCCTTGGGACAGAAATCACCCCACTTATGGCACACCTGAATACAATGAAATTTTCAAAAATACACTGAAAGAAGTATTGACAAGCTATGGAGATATTTTTGAGGTTTGGTTTGATGGAGCTAATGGAGAAGGTCCTAATGGCAAAAAACAAGAATACGATTGGAAAGGATTTGTAGAAGTAGTAAGGACTCACCAACCTAATGCTTGCATTTTCAGCGATGGAGGTCCAGATATACGTTGGGTAGGTAATGAAAATGGCTTTGCAAACCCAACCAATTGGGGTACACTCAATGGAGATAAGGTATTCCCTGGCTACCCCCAATACAAGGAACTTACCTCTGGTCATGAAGATGGAACTCATTGGATTCCTGCGGAGTGTGATGTGTCTATTCGCCCAGGTTGGTATTATCATGCTACCCAAGACGACAGCGTAAAATCTCTCACCAAATTGGTAAAGATTTATTTGAACTCCGTAGGTCGCAATGCCAATCTCCTCCTCAATCTACCCGTAGATAGGCGCGGACTGGTACATGAAAACGATTCTATTGCATTGATAAAACTCAGACAGTATTTAGACGAATCTTTCCAAACCAATCTCGCCCAAAATAGCCCCGTAGAAGCAAGTTCTTACAGGGGAGAATCAGAGCAGTTTGCTGGAAAAAATCTCACTGACAGCAAAAAAGATACTTATTGGGCTACTGATGATGAGCAAACGACAGGAAGTTTGATAGTAGATTTGCAAAAAGAGGCATCTATCAATACCATCGTTTTACAAGAGTACATCGCTTTGGGACAGCGCATACAGTCTTTTTCCATTCAGATTTGGCAAAATGGGCAATGGACAGAGGTAGCCAAAGAAACAACCATAGGAAACAAAAGAATAGTACAGTTTACTACTGTACTTACTTCAAAGTTCAAAATCAATATCTTAACTTCTAAAGCCTGCCCTACCTTGAGTAATGTAGAAGCATATAATGTCAAAGAATTAACTACACCATAACCCCCCTAACAAGTATGAACAGAGCCACACTTATTGCCCAAATCTACCAAAAGCACTCCTATCTCTGCGTAGGGTTGGACACTGACATACAAAAGATACCTAAGCACTTACATCAAGAAAAAGACCCTATTTTTGCTTTTAATCGCCAAATCATTGATGCAACCATAGATTATTGTGTTGCTTACAAGATTAATATTGCTTTTTATGAAAGTTTGGGCGCAAGAGGCTGGGAAAGTTTGGAGAAAACCCTTGCTTATATTCCGAATTCAGTCTTTACCATTGCCGATGCCAAGCGTGGAGATATAGGCAATACTTCTTCTTTGTATGCCAAAGCTTTTTTTGAAAATATGAATTTTGATAGCATCACAGTTGCACCTTACATGGGGCAGGATTCCGTCAGTCCTTTTCTGACTTATCCTGACAAGTGGGTGATTCTCTTAGCCCTTACTTCTAATGAAGGAAGTAGGGATTTCCAAATGCTCAAGGTACAGGAATCTGCTCAAGACGTAGAAGAATTTTTATTTGAAAAAGTGCTAAAAATCAGTCAATTATGGGGTGGAGAAGACCAACTCATGTATGTCGTAGGAGCAACTCACCCCCAATTATTTGAGAAAATACGTCAGCTTGTCCCCAATCACTTTTTATTAGTTCCGGGCTATGGAGCGCAAGGGGGAGATTTGCAAGCCCTCTCCAAAGCGGGCATGAACCAAGACTGTGGCTTGTTGGTAAACTCCTCTCGCGGTATTATTTATGCTTCTGCTGACAAGGATTTTGCTCAGGTAGCCCAAAAAATATCTAAAGGAATCGCAGAAGAAATGAAGATATATTTAGGACAATAAAGAAAAAAGATTTTTAGAAGATTTCTCTGAGAACTTTTAAAGATTTTATCTCGCCAAAGTTTTCAAAATGAAGCTGATAAAACTTAAGCAAAGCCTCTAATATCTCATTGCGCTCTTGGTGATTCATGCTGACTTTGATGCCGTATTCGCCCATAATTAGCTCATTGAGATTACCTGCATAGTGCTTATAATCAAATAGATAACCTACATATTCTAATTGTTTTCCTATTTCCTCCGCTTCTGTAATAAAAAAACCCAACATTCCCGACAAGCGAGTCAAGAATTGTAAATGGAAATTTTCAAAATTCTCACTCATATTTTCTAAAGACAAAATACTATTGAGCAGAAAATCAAATAGTTCCTGATTAGTTTCTTCGGTTTTAAGTATTTTTGTAAGTACCTCTGTCAAGAATAAACACACCGCAGTTTTCTTAATATCAAAAGGAATCGCATGAAAAGGTTGGTAAATTTTGGCTTCAGAAATATAGTTTAGTTCGGTTTGAGGTTTGTTATACACCAACAATTCTAATAAGGTAAATGGCTGATAAAGAGCTATTTTATTATTTTTATTTTTCAGACTTCTTACCGAATTGACGATGTAAGACTTCAAACCAAACATTTCTGTATAAATCCTCACAATGATAGAGGTTTCCTTATAGCGGATAAAGCCCAATACGATTCCTTTTGTCTTGTAAAGCACAGTAAATAAGCTATTAAAGTATTAAATTTACTTAGATTTTTCCATCCAATGTACCTTTCCAAAATAGGTTGCGTCGAAGACTCTTAAATCTAAATCCACATTGGATTTGAGGTTTTTATATTCTTCCAATTGCGTTTTTTTGCCATTTATCAGGAATAAAACCTCCGTTTCTATCCAGCCCTTGCCAGACTTCGTATGCTTAGAAAATCTTGCTTCTCTTACATCACCATTAGGCATTTTCTCAAAAGTACGCACCAAATAAAGTTTGTTCTTGTCTATCCAAAACTGAGCAGTTGCAAAATCTCCTTTGTCTGCTCCTACTACATACACCTCTCTGCCATCATAGCTATCTTCCCTAAATTTATTGACATCATATCCAGCATTTTTCAGCTCCTCAAGTACCTTATCTTTGTCCATAAAGTTCAACCCTCCCGCTAAGAGAATCAGGTTATTCTTAAATGCTCCTTTGCGAATATTTTGTCCATTTTTGAAATTATAAACTGAGTCTTTGGCGAAAATAACAGCATTTCCTTCCTTCAACTCGCCAAAGTCTATGCGAAAATTGTTTGGGTAGGCAATTGCTTCGTACCAAATCGTCTTGTTCTTGACTGTATCAGCCTCATAATGTGTATTGTACTGTGTAAATGTAACATTTTTAGCCGCTTTGCCTTTGTATTTTTTGTGCATAGCTTCTATCAAAGCCTCTGTGGAATTGATAGGCGGAGCAAAACTGGATTGGAGACACAGAAAAGCTAATAGTGTAATAAGTAATAATTTTTCTTTCATAAATTAGAATGGTTTAAGTTTTTCCAAAGATAAAAACAAAAAATAGGCAAAAAGAGATTTGAGGCAAATTTTGTCTGTACGTTTTTATTTTTTTGATTTATCAAGAAAAAAAGTATTTTTGTATAAAAAAAGATAATATCAGAAAAGAATACATAAAAACATTAAAGAAATAAATAAAGAAGCATTATTGGCAATTTAATATCCAAATAATCAAATAAATAGATGAAAAAACTTAACCTCTCATGGATTAGATTATGTTATTTCGCCCTTGCCTTGTGTATAGGTTTGGGTATCAAATACTTCTATTCTGTGGCGAATAATGAGCAATTGCGTTTTATGCTCTTTCCTGTACATCTATTTATCGAACTACAAACAGGGTATCAAGGTGTTTTTGAGGCAGATAGGGGTTATTTTTTCCCTAATCTAAATATTTGCATAGATAAGTCTTGTGCTGGCTTGAATTTTTTTGCGATTGCCTTCTTGTCATGTAGCTTTATAGTGATACAAAAGACGGTCAAAGAAAGGCAACTACCAGTTTATCTATTTATTTCATTATCAGTTAGTTTCCTTGTTACTGTATTGGCAAACTCCTCGCGCATTTTCCTTGCGCTACTTACCTTGAGAAGTTTTCCTACCTTGGCAACCCAATCATGGTTTCACGAAGCCCAAGGAGTATTTGTTTTTATAAGTATATTACTTTTTTTTCATATTTTCGTATTGTATATTATGGAATTTGTGCAGTTTCAGTCATCTTCCAAATAAGTAATTAGGATTTTTTGCTGTATATTTTCAAGTCCAAATTTCTAACCATTTATCTCTAAATTTTATGCGTAACATATTAAATCCTCGCTGGCTGATATTGGTAAATACAATTCCTTTGGCTATCCTATTTGGAATGTATGTAGGTATTTATCAAATAATAGGCACTTTGTTAGCAGAAGAAAATCGCACCGTTTGGTGGGAAATGGGCATGGTGTTGGCGGTGCTTTGGGCAATCAATTGGGGTTATACCTTGTATCTATCGTTCAAAAAACGTGAGATTCAGCTTTGGTATGCTATTTTTGCACTTTTTGCCTATACTATTTTCTTTTTGCAATACGCCGAAAATGAGAGAATGCTTATTCCTTGGAATGTGCCTCGATGGATGTTGCCCAATACGATGTGGGATTATGTAGGGACATTCCTCATGCCTTTGCTTTTTCATGCTTTGATGGTAATCGTGGTAAGACTCACTTCTTCTTATTCCAATAGCTTGGCTATCAAGAATCTTGCTGCTGCTTTGGCTATGCCTTTGGGTTGGTATATGTTCATGATGGTAGTAGCTCCTATCCTAAGAGGCGTAGCATACAATAAGATAGCCGAACACATTTTTATCATTTTTTCGGTTACTTTAGCAGCATTGTTTTTATTCCTCTTGTGTAGGGCGATTTATATTTTCAGCATGGCTTATTGGGAAAAATCAAGACAGAGGGATAGTAGCATTGGCAAGCCAAAGTTTAACTTACTTATTTTCTTAGAAAGCAATGAGTTTGGCTTAAAATTACTTTTAGGCATTTTTGCTCCTATCTTGGGGCTTGCCTTGAACCAATCCTTAGACAATTTTTTTGGTAATTTCTCACATTGGAGTTTTTATGCTATTGCAGTTGCAAATGGTACTTTTTTATGTTTGCCTGCCTTGCAAACTCCTCTCTATTGCCTCATTATATTGGTGTTAAGGAGTATTACTTTTTCTTTTATTTTTTACTTTTTCCTAGTATTCTTACCTATTCTGCCTTTGAGTATGGTTTTACTGCTTGCGATAGTAGGCGCATTGACGCTGACCCCATTGATACTATTTTTTATACAAGTCCAACAAATCTGGGCAGATATGCAGTTTCTCTATACTCATTATAATAGACTTGTAGTCAATACTTTATTAATTGTAGGTTTACTTGTTTTGCCCTTGTCTTTACACTTTTCGTACTTGGAAGACAAAAAAGACTTGCACGAAGCCTTAGACTATGTGTATGCGCCCAATCTTACCAAAGAAGCCTCTAAAATAGATGTAAATCGTTTGAAAACAGTATTTTATGCTATTCAAAGGAATAAAAGTAATAATAGCTGGGGGCTTAGCAATCGCCAATCTCCCTTTTTATCTTTGTACTATAATTGGTTAGTTTTAGATAATCTCACGCTTTCTACTGAAAAAATAGAAAGACTTTCAAAAATCTTTATTGGCAAAGAAGATGATTATGGTTATTACAATGATAGGGGTTGGAGAGGCTGGAGACAAACTAATACTCTTTTTCCTGACAGTGTGAAGATTAGCAAAGCCACTGTAAGCTCGACATTTGATAAAGAGAAAAAGTTTTGGACGAGTTGGATTGACTTAGAAATCACTAATTTAGATACCACAACCACAGGGTTTGATAATCAAAGTGAATACCGCACCAAATTTGAATTGTCTGATGGGGCGTGGATAAGTGATTATTATTTGTGGATTGAGAAAGAAAAGGTGCATGGGTTATTGGCAGAAAAGAAAACGGCTATGTGGGTATATAATCAGATAGTTGCTACACGCCGCGACCCCGGTTTGTTACATTATACTGAAGGGAATGAGGTTTCTTTCCGAGTTTTTCCTTTTTTGCCTTCAGAAACCAGAAAAACAGGCATTCAATTGATTCATAAAGAGCCTATTAGCTTTAAAATAGATAGCTTAACTTTATTTTTGGGCGATACTACAAATAATTTTGCTGTAACCCAGCCGATAGAAAGCCCAAATAAACAAGCGATATACATTCCTAAAGGGTTTAAAAAGCAACTTGCTAAGGTAAAGCGCGAAACTTACCCACATTTTGTGATTAACTGCGCCAAAGATAAAAGAGATAATCAAGCAGAATACAAAAATATCATTCAACAATTTATCACAACTCATTCATTATCAAAAGAAAATATAAAAATTACTTTTGCTAATGCTTATACACAAACCATAGATTTTGTAGAAAATTGGCAAAGCAAGCAGGAGCATATAGATTTTGGCGGTGGTTTTTATTTGGAAAGGGCAATAGAAGAAATCTTATATAAAAACAGAAATTCTACAAAAATTCCTCAAATTGTGGTAGTTACGGATAGTATTTCAGAAGTTATTTTAGAAAAGGGTTTTGGAAATTATAAGATTTTTTATCCCGAAAGTCAATTATTTTTATTACTAAGCAAGCGCAAAGGGCTTTCTGCATATCGTTTGGACAATCTTACAGAAACCAAAGTAGATGATTTTTCTTTAGAAGCCCAAACAGTATTAGAATGGCAAAATGGCGCAGGACAGCGATATTATCTTCCTGATAATGAGCAAGCAAGCGTGGTTTGGAATGAGAAAGTAGCGCAGGAGAGTAGTGATATTCCTCTTGCTAAGAAAGATTGGGAATCAGGACTTTATCTCCAAGATAAGTGGCTGAATTATACTTTTGCTTCAGAAAGTTCGGATAAGGAATGGTTATCTTTGGTCAAAGACAGTTTCAAAGCACAGATAATGAGTCCTGTAACATCATTCATTTCTTTGGAAAATGAGGCACAAAGACAAGCACTTTTGAGAAAACAGGAAGATGTATTAAATGCTAAAAAGTCGCTCGATATTTCCGAAGATGTGCAACGCATGAGTGAGAGTAACTATGTTTTTTGGGTAGGAATATTCGTATATCTGCTTATTATATTGGTAAGCAGCATATTAGCCTCAATACGTAAGTCTTCATCATAAGGCAGATTGGGCGCATCATTGCTTTGTTATTAGGCAGGTATTTATAAAATAATTCCCCACAAGAAGCTATATCTTTTGTGGGGATTGTGCAGAACTATACTTGCTATTGTTTATACTTGCCTAATTGCCTTTGAGTTTGGCTTCTACACGTTTAATCACTTCTTTTTGTTTCTCAATATCTTCATTTTTAACCTTTTGCTTGTCAAGATTGGTAACTATGTCTTGTTTGGACTTCTCAATGTTTTGTTTGGTCTGATTGATTTTGTTTTCCATCTCTTTAATGTTTTTTTCTCCATCGACAATGCCTTTGTCCAACTTTTCCTTATCACGAACAAGGTCTTTCTGCTCGTCTTGCAAGGCTTCCAATTTCTTTTGCTCTGCTTTCAACTCATCTTCTATGCTTTTTTTCACCATGCGTTTGGAAAATTCTCTAAGCCACTTTTCAGCTTCTATGTACTTGTCAGGGTGCGTCTTGGCAGAGAGATAAGCTCCACCCAAATCAAACCAAACGGTCAAAACGGTCTTTCCTACGCCTTTTTCAGCTTTGGCATAAATATCAATTGTATTATTCCCACCTATGGACTTAATTTGGGCATTATCTGCGAATATTTCTCCTTTTTTCTTCTTTGTTTTTGCTTTGAAATCTTCTACATATTTCTCAAACTCATCGGATACTTTTTCGGCATCTAAGTAATCAAGTTCCAAGATAATAGCATTGTTGTTCCCTTGACTCATGGGGGCGGAAGTTTCTCTCAACTGTGCAAGTGTTTGGAAATAAACACAAATGGAAAGAAGAAAGGTCAAAAAGATTTTTATTTTTTTCATAATAATGAATGATAATAAATGGTTTTATGAATGAGTAAATTTTGCAATAGGTATTTATGATTGAACGAAATTTAAACAGAAATATTTTCACAGCAAAGAACTTGTATTCTTTTGATTTTGAAAATAAGACTATTTTGTTAGGCATCTTCCTATTTTTGGTGTATAAATTTAAGAAAAACATTCTACTTTTGTTATTAAACGATTACCTATCTTTGACTTCATTCTTATTTTTAGACTTGAGTTGTCTAAGTAATTCATTAATAGAAACTTTAAAATTGGATATAACGATATGTTTGTGAGTGATATACAGTACAGGGTGCGTTATGGCGATACAGACCAAATGGGCTTTGTTTATTATGGACGATATGCTTATTTTTATGAAATAGGAAGAGTAGAAGCACTGAGAAATATTGGTGTTAGCTATAAAGAATTAGAAGAACAAGGCATTATGATGCCTGTCTGGGAAAATCATTCTTATTTTTTGCAACCAGCACAGTTTGATGATTTGCTTACGATTAAGGTCATTGTCAAAGAGTTACCACTTTCTAAAATGATTTTTAATTATGAAATTTATAAAGAGGAGAGTATGCTCTTGCATCATGGAGAATCTGTTTTAGTCTTTATGAACAAGGAAAGTAAGAAGATTTGTCGTCCTCCTAAATTTTTGATAGACATCTTGCGACCGTATTTTAGTTAGATGTAATCTTTAGTTAGATGTAATCACAATCTCCTCTCCAGAGTGCAAAATAATCTTGACTGCAATCGTTCTTGACTTCCCTTTGTCAATCAGCCACTTTGATAGGGAAAGTAGTTTTAATTAAGTTTTACCTTTTTCATTGTTTATTTTCCCAAAAGTTTAGTTTGAATAATGACTTTCAGGGCTTTCATCATTCGGAAAATATCGTATATCTCTTCTTGGGAAGAATTATAATCTTTACTAATACAATATTCATTCTCATCTAAAACGATAAAGTTCCAAATCAGTCCTACAATATAAAGCCCGTAGATAGGTTTGCTGTTTTCATTCTGTACTCTGGCAACGAGCATTGCCGCCAGTGCCTGTGCGTCAGGGTTGCCTTCGTTATCCACACTTCGCTTATACTCATGTAAGCAAAAGAAAGGAATATCAGGCTCTCTAATCCCTGTGGCAATCATGCCATCTACTATTCCAGAAAGTTCGTATTCGCCTATGATTCCTTGAAGCGGTCTTTCTAAAAAATATCCAAATTCATCTGTATCTATCTTAGCAAAAGTAATCAGTGGGCTAATAAACTTATTTTCTAATTCGGTTTCGTTCCATGCCTTTCCTCCTTTTTGCACCCTATCTCTCAATACTTCCAAAAAGTCTTTTTCTGCCTCTGTGATTTCAGCAGACATTTTTTCCCATTCCTCTAAAATAGAAGATTTCCAAACTTGGCTTAACCCAAATGTTTTTTCAATTTTGGTAAGCGTTAGTTCTTTAAAAGTTACTTTTTTCATTGTTTGATTGCGTAATTTATGCTCAAATATAGGAAAAATACCTTAAATAGCCTGCAATCTTTGGTTAAAATGTATGACAAACTTGTTTACGTATTATCGAGGTTTCTGCACTATTCCTAAGCAGTTTTATACCATATTACACAAAAAAAATTAGGTTACTCTTTTTTGTGAGTAACCTAATTTTATATGTATAAGTATTTGATTTTGAGATTTCTAAGACCATTTAAGAAGGTAAAAGTAACCAAGTTGGGGAAGAGGGAAAATAATTTTCTAAAAATTCGCAATTTGCGAATTAAAAATTTCCTTATTTTTGTTATCTCCAAAATAGATATTTTATGAAATCACAAGACATCGTTATATTGCTGAAAATTCTTGCATTAGAGAAACAAGATTGGAAAATAGCAGATATTGCAGAAAGCCTAAAAATAAGCAGTTCTACTG
>JALOMS010000084.1 GCA_025455345.1 Thermoflexibacter sp.
AGTACGGACGAAACTTATACTGCGCTGATTGGGGAGTTAAGAGAGGCTTTGAAAAAACTTGCCAGCAAAATAGAGCCAAAAGTATATGAATATGAATTTTTGAAGAGATAATTATTTCCCACTGTTTTAAGTATAACGCTTGAACCAGTGGGAAGCCCAAAAAAACAGTCCCTCTGCAAAGCAAAAGGACTGAAATGTCAATTTTATAAATCGCAACCGTTTATTGTAGCGATTTACGTTATTAATAAATACTTAGTATAGAAAAGTCCTTCAAAACCCTAATATCCTGCATTCTGCGGAAAGTTAGTAGCTCCACCCTCTGTCAAATCTATTTGAGATTGGGGAATAGGTCGCCTTACGTGGAAATCTTTGATACCAGGTGCCGCTTGTGGGTTATATCTTGTTACCCTTTCTAAAAGTTTCCCTGTGCGTACCAAGTCGAACCAACGCAACTGCTCTCCCATCATTTCTCTTTCTTTTTCATCTAAAATAAAATCTATATTCACTTGGCTTGCAGTGATTTCCATGGCGCGCTCCCTACCGGGAAACGCTCCTCTACGGCGAACTACGTTAAGGAAAGTTGCCGCTTCGGAGGTATTGCCTGTGTACATTGCCGCTTCTGCCGCTATCAGGTAGGTTTCTGCCAATCGGAATGCCAAAAAGTCCCTTGACCCCTCAAAAGTGGTGCGGTCTGGTCGGGTAGTGTCCAAGAATTTGGTCAAAGTAGGAAACCATCTTTCAGAATAACGACTTGGCGTAATCACCAAATATGGTCTTCTCAAAATCTCTGCTTGGCTTAGTTCTCTGCTGGGGAGGTGAATAGCGGTATCGCCAGAATTGAACGTAACATTGCGTCCATCTACTGCAAAAGTACCAGGACGATTGGAGAAGAAAGTCATCTTAAAGGTTTTTTCATAACGAGCGTCATTTGCTCTATCCCAAAGACTTAGACCAAAATCTGTGGGTCTGAAACGCTTGAAAGGGCGACCGTTCACGATGTCCCTCTGCATACCAGGGAGTACGTCATATTCCATGATAAAAAATACGTGTGCATTATTGCCTGAATTTGTACCGTTACCTGCTTGGAAGTTGGTAAGCGGGTCTGTGGTGTATTGCACTGACCAAATCACCTCATCATTGATTTCTCCTGCGCCTTGCTCAAACACTTTTGCAAAATCGGGTAATAGCTTGAAAGCGTAGTTGTTAATCACGCCTTTTGCCAATTGGAGGGCTTTGGCATAGTCATCATTTGCTTTTGCCTCAGAAGTTGCCTTAGTCAAGTAAACCCTTGCCAACAAATGCTCTGCGGCAGGTTTGGTAGCGCGTCCCCAATCCGTGCGTTTAGGGTCTGCTTCTAACTTCGGAATTGCTGATTCTAAGTCTTTTACGATTGCGTCATAGATGTCTTTGATAGACGCACGGCTTGCTTTATTCACAATTTCACGATTTTCTGATAAAGTCAAATGCACGCCGCCAAACATCTGCACCAAGATAAAATAATGGTGCGCCCTGATAAACTTTGCTTCTGCCACTCTGCGGTCTTTGGTAACTTGGTCGATGTTAGGGATTTTGTCTGCCCTATCTACTACGGCATTGGCGGCATTGATAGCACGATAAAACTCCGTCCAAACTTCGTTGGTAAGTGGGTTACGAGCGTCTAACTGTGCAGTATAATCATTGAAAAACTTGAAACTGCCGTCTGCGCCTCTGGTGTAAGTATCTGTGCCAAAAACAGTCATGGACATTCCTCTTTCTGTTCCATAATAAGCTCTAAATGAGGAATATGCGGCTTTTAATGCGTCCTCGAAGCCAGAGCGAGTATTAAAATAGCCATCGCTTACATTGGAAATCATTTCTTCTTCCAAAAACTTTTTCCCACAAGAGGAAATTACAAATAGGGAAAAAATAAAGATTAAATATATTTTTAAGTATTTCATAATCAATCAATTTTAATATTTTTTAATGTTCCTTGTTTTTAGTTCAAAGTTCCTTGTTTAAGGTTTGAAGTTTCGTGTTCAAAGTTTGAATACAAGTTTAGAATCAATCATTTGAATTTTACAACTCATAATTCATAATTTACAACTCATAACTCATAACTCATTTAAAACCTCACATTCACCCCAAATAATAACAAGCTCGAACTTGGCGTATCACCCCCGATTTGTGCGGCATTCTCCCTGTTGTTTGCTCTTGTACCAGCTACTTCGGGGTCTATGCCCTTGTGCTTCTGGCGATAAGGTGCAAAAATGAAGGGCTGTTGCGCGCTTGCATATAGGCGCAAAGATTCCACACCCCACTTGGTAAGTAAGGAAGATTTGAAGTTGTATCCCACAGCAATATTTCTTATTTTGACAAAAGAGCCATCAAAAAAGGACAAGGTCGAGCCATAAATAGGGAACTCTTGGTTTTGGTTAGGTCTTGGATTTGCGTTAGTAGGATTGTTGGGAGTCCAATAATCCACGTCTAAGTTGTTGTAACGACCAAAAAGCGTATTGTTATCAGAGTGGAACAAACTGCGAATCATGCCTCCCATGCGCGCAAAAGCAAAAATAGAAAGGTCAAAACCCTTGTATTCAAAGCGATTGGTCAAGCCTCCACTCCATCTTGGTACATCAGAACCCAAGATAATGCGGTCGTCAGAGTTAATTCTTCCATCGCCATTTTGGTCTTTTACTTTGATTTGTCCTGGTACTTGGAAAAACCTTTTTGCCTCGTCCAATTCATTAGTTTGCCAAATTCCTACTTTCTCGTAGTCAAAAAATACCGTTACAGGTTGCCCAATAAACCACAAATTTCCTATGTCATCTTTGCCATTTCCGTAGAGGTCGACTATCTGCTCTTTATTGGCAAATACATTGATGTCCGTAGTCCATTTGAAACCGTCTTGGTTGTCAAAATTTACCGTAGAAAGCGTCAATTCTATCCCGCGATTTCTGGTAGCTCCTATGTTCTGCGTTACACTTGTAAATCCGCTTGTTACAGGTAATTGCCTTGCCAAAAGTAGGTCGGTGGTGTTGGTTACATAATACTCGATAGAGCCTGAAATGCGGTCATTGAAAAAGCCAAAATCCAAACCAAAGTTCATAGAAGAGGAAGTTTCCCAGCGCAAATCGGAATTAGGAATTGCATTGGGGCGATAACCAAATGCGCCAGCCGTGCCAAAGGCATAGACCGTTCTTGCCAAGCCGCCTTGTGTTTGGTAAGGGTTAATTGCCTGATTGCCTGTTTTTCCGTAACTTGCTCTTAATTTTAGATTAGAAACCACATTGCTATTTTTCAAAAAATCCTCATTAGAAATGTTCCAACCTACTGCTACCGAAGGAAATAGGCTATATTTTTTACCTTCTGCCAAACGCGAAGAACCATCTATCCTTGCGGTCAAGGTAAGCAAATATTTGTTGTTGTAACCATAGTTTACCCTGCCCATGTAGGACTGCAAAGCCCACTCTGAAAGGTTGCTACCTACGCCTTCTATAACCGTAGCCGCCCCTGTGTTGAAAAATTCTTGGGTTTCTGCGGGTATGCCTCTCACTCTGGTATCAAAGTATTCATCGCGATTTTGTTGGACAGAGTGGAGTGCCGTAACATTCAGATTATGAACCTCTCTGAATGTTTTTTGATAGGTCAAAATATTTTCCAAAGTATAATTAAAGGTCGTAAACTGCTGTGTACGTGCGGTAGGGTCGCCGCCTCTGCGCGCATTGGTTTGGCTACCTGTGAACTGACCATAGCGGCGGAACTGCAAATCGGGACCAAAGTTCATGCGATAAGTCAGCCCGTCCGTAATTTTCAACTCTGCATAAATGCTATTGAAAATACGTGTTCTGACATTTTCATCGAGGATTGCGCCCTCCACAATTTCTGCTAAGGGATTGGTTCTCAATCCGTCTGTGGTAGGTAAGAAAATTAAGTTTCCGTTTTGGTCGTAAGGAACGCCAAGTGGATTCTCTGCCAAAGCACCACCGATGGGGTTAAAGTTTTCTCCATTTCTGATGTTGTAAGAGAAAAGAGTAGATGTACCTATTTTAATGCGTTTGGTCAATTGGTGGTCTATGTTTACTCTGAAAGTATAACGTTTGAAATCTTGATTATAAACAATACCTTTTTCGTTGAAATAGTTGGTGGTGATGGCAAATTGGGTTTTATCCGAGCCACCCATGATTCCTAACTGATGACTGTGCTGTAAGCCACTGCGAATCAGCAAGGAAGGATAATCTGTGCTTCTGCCTTGGGCAATCGATTCTAACTCTACTGCCTCAAAAAGTCTGCGGTCTGCCGCAGGGTCTGTGCCACCTGCGGGATAAGTGCCTACTGCTCTGCGAGATTCTCTTTTAAACTCGGCAAACTGCGCTCCGTCCATCATGTCTATCCTACCAAGTGTTTGAGAAACACCTACGTATCCATCATAATTGATGGTACTTTTTCCTGATTTTCCTCTTTGGGTGGTGATGATAATGACCCCATTTGCACCACGTGAGCCGTAGATAGCCGTAGCAGAGGCATCTTTTAACACTTCCATAGAAGCAATATCTTGGGGGTTGATGTCGCCAATACCACCCGCAAGCGGAATCCCATCAACTACATAGAGCGGGTCATTTCCTGCTGAAAATGAGCGTCTTCCTCGTATTCTTACGGTGGGTTCGGAGCCAGGGCGATTATTACTTGCCACGATGTCCACCCCTGCGGCGCGCCCTTGCAAAGCTTGCTGTACGCTTCGGACAGGCAATTCGGAGATTTCCTTCGAAGAAACAGAGGAAATCGCTCCTGTTAGTTGGCTTTTACTTTGAGAACCATAACCCACAACTACAATGTCTTGTAGCGTTTTGGTATCAGGAACGAGTGCGATGTTTATTTCAGATTGAGTTCCTACGGCGATTTCTTGGGATACAAAGCCAACGTAAGAAATCACCAAAATTGCATTTTCAGAGGAAACATTAATAGCAAATTTCCCTTCTGCGTCAGTGATAGAGCCTGCTTGCGTACCTTTCACCAAGACGTTTACCCCAGGGATACCCTGCCCGTCTTCGGTGGAAGTAATTTTTCCTTTGACTTGCCTGCCTTGCGCCCAAAGCAAACAAAATGATAGCATGACAAATAGGATTGTCAAGAGTAATTTGTTCATTTTCATTATTTACTGCTTAGTTCAATTAAAAAAATTTGTAAAGTTCATCTTTTGAAGACTTAGGAAGTATTGCTGATTGAAGGAAATAACCTCTATCAAATTTGTAAAAAATAGTTAAACTTTTAGCAGTTTTATAGTAAAATATTTACGAAAACATTTTCGTAAATATTTTTAACTTTACTATAAATTTTCGTAATCCTTTTATTAGTTTTAAAATAGAGAAAGTTGTTTGTGAAAACACAAACAATGGCGAAGTAATTAGACTCAATCAAAAGTGGTTTTATTAATTTGTCAGACACCTCAAAGGTGTCTGACAAGTTTAAGACCTAAAACCAATTAACTTTTAGTAATTGATAATTAGTAATTTGCATTTTTAATGTCAAAAGTAAATTTAAAAACCTTAGCGGCAGAGTTAGGGGTTTCAGTATCAACTGTTTCGAAGGCATTGCAAAATAGTTACGAAATCAGTGAAGAAACCAAACAGAGAGTAGTTACGTTGGCAAAGCAACGCAACTTTCGCCCTAATGTGTATGCAAGTAGCCTAAGAAGACAGCAAACTCGCACAATTGCAGTAATTGTGCCTGAGATTGCTAATAATTTCTTTGCTTTTGCAATTAATGGTATAGAAGAAATAGCACAAGAAAATGATTATCATGTACTTATCTATCTCACACACGACAGTTACGAAAAGGAAGTCAGTATTTGCGAACACTTGCAAAGCGGAAGAATTGATGGTGTGCTGATGTCAGTAAGTACAGAAACGAATGATTATGAACACATTGCCAAACTCATGGACAAAGGGATTTTGCTGGTATTTTTCGACCGAGTGCGCCACGAAATAGAAACCGCCAAAGTTACTACGGACGATTTTGTGAGTGGGTTGAATGCCACCGAACACTTGATAGAGCAGGGGGCAAAGCGAATCGCTTATCTTTCTCTTTCTTCCAAACTTTCCATAGATAACAAACGCAAGGCGGGCTACATGGAGGCTTTGCTGAAACACAACATTGAATTTGACCCAAATTTAGTCGTTGCTTGCGGAAATCAGCAACATGAAGCATATCAGAGAATCAAAGAGTTATTGACTTCGCCGAATCGCACTGACGCTGTTTTTGCTTCGGTCGAGAAATTAGCAACAGAAACTTACATGGTTTGCCAAGAACTTGGACTGAAAATACCTAACGACTTGAAAGTCATCTGCTTTTCCAATACCACAATTGCCTCTTTGCTGAATCCATCGCTTTCTACCGTAGTCCAACCTGCCTTTGAGATAGGCAAGCAAGCGGCAAATATTCTATTCCAGCATTTAGAGCGCAAAAATATCAGTATCCTTAATGAAAATATTATTCTCAAATCTGTCTTGGTAGCGCGGGAGTCGACAGGATGTTAAATAATAAAGCCTATTCTTTACTACTGTTCCTACAAAGTTTTTAATACATTCAATCTTTTTGATAGAAAGCATTTAGTTTTCCATTTTCCTTGCTAATTTTAAGTGTTTAATCATAAATTGATGTTGCCTAAGCATGGAAATTAGTAAATTTTATAGTTTGATAGACAAGGAATTAGAGGCTATTTTAGATAAATACCCTAATGATGAAGAGTTGCATAAACACAAGAAGCATAGAAACCAAAATAAAGGATATGCTTTACTGATATGGTTTTTAAATTTTTATGGTCAAAAAGAACTGTATAAAAATTACATTACAGATGGGAAAGACGATTCTTCTTGTGATATTATTTTCTCAAACATTGATTCACAAGGAGATACTATTTTTTATGTAGTTCAGTCCAAGTGGGTAAACTATGACGGAACAAAAGAGTATCCTCAAATCAAAAAAGAAGAATTTAATGCAACCATTGCAGAGTTTAGCTCCATTTTAAGTGGAGAAAAAAGAGAAACTAAAAATGAAAAGTTCAATAAAAAATACCAAGAATTGATAACTCATTTGGAGAACAATGGGAAGGCTAAGTTCATTTTTTTTACCTTAGCTGACGAAAATACCAATGAGAAAGATAATATCAATTTTGCAGTAAATAGTTTCAACAGCAAGCATTTACCACACGAAAGATTAGAAGTATTTGACATCAATCGTATCAGACGAGATTATATAGAGTTCAAATTCAAAGAGATAGTAAGTATCAATCCCTTAGAGTACGAATACAGCCCAGAAGAAGTAGAAATAGAAATTGACATAGAACGCTTCAAAAATGGGGACAATGGCAAGCAAGTGAAAAGAGATTTGATAGAGTTTGAAGGGCGCACCAAAGCATATATTTTTATCTTGAAACCTAAGACGATTCATGGACTTTTTAAGAAATATAAGTTTAATCTCTTTTTTAAAAATGTTAGAAATCCACTTTACAAATCTATCTACAACCAAAACATTGTCAATACTTTAAAAAATAAACCAGACGCTTTTTGGTTTTTTAATAACGGAGTTACTGCCATTACGAAGGCAATGCCTGAAATCGGGCAACGCGCTGAAAAAGTAAAAATCAATGGCTTACAAGTCATCAATGGCGCACAAACCGTTTTTTCTATTTATGAAGCATACGAAAATGCCAGCAAGTTAGAACGCAAAATCATGGACACAGACGCACGCATTACCATGCGCCTCATTCGTTCCAGTGATGAAGATTTTAGCGCAGAAATTACCCGCTACACCAACTCGCAAAATCCAATGGAAGACAGGGACTTTGTAGCAAATGATGATATTCAGCAACACCTTCAAAATGAATCGTTTAAAACCAATTATTGGTATGAAAAAAGGAGAGGGGAATTTAGAGAGGAACAGATAAAGGGTTTAGATGTGAATATTGTACCAAGTAATTTTTGGATTGAGGCTTATGTTTCGTTCTATCTCCAAAAACCATTTTGGACTGTTGATACCAATAAACTTTTTATATCCCGTAAGAAAGATGAAAACGGATTGTACGAACAAGTATTTGCCAACATCAAATTTGAAAATGTATTGGCAAGTTTACTGTTTGAAAGTATATTAAGAAAATTTATCAAACAAACAAAAAAACTTGACCATTATGATGACCTTATGCTTAGTATAGTAAAGTCATTAATATTGGGGATATCTAAAATTTTATTAGAGAGATATTTGGAATGGAAATACGTTTCAAAGAATATAAATATACCTAATTTTATCATCAAAGCATACGAAGAAGAAGAAACTGATAAGATTAACTCTTTCAATCAGATTACTGTATTTTCATTTATTTGGTGTTCCAAAGTTCTTGCAAAAATGGGGAATGCCAGTTTTACAAAAGAATATTCTTCAATATACGAAAGAATATTAGAAGAAATAAAAAGTCAAGAAATTGATTTTAATAAGATAGAACGTTATAACATAAAATTGGTATGGCAAGAAAAATAATTCCAGTTTCCTAATTCCAGATTTATAGATTTTAAAATTATGAATTTCTCCAACATTCCCTTTTCCGAAATCAAGCAACGCATACAAAACCAAGTGGTTAGCGAAGCGGTAACTACTGAAACTTGGACTACTGCGGAAAAAATAAAAGTGCCATCTTTTCTCTCTGCAAAAGATACGCAAGGCTTTGAGCATTTGCCCTTTACCGCAGGTGTGCCTCCGTATCTGCGGGGACCCTATGCCACTATGTACGTCCAACGCCCTTGGACTATCCGACAGTACGCGGGGTTCTCCACCGCAGAGGAGTCTAATGCCTTCTATCGCAGGAACTTAGCCGCAGGACAGATGGGGCTTTCCGTTGCCTTCGACTTGGCTACACACAGAGGCTACGATTCCGACCACCCAAGAGTAGTGGGGGACGTGGGCAAGGCGGGCGTGGCAATTGATTCCATTTTGGACATGAAAATGCTCTTTGACCAGATTCCTTTGGACAAAATGTCCGTTTCCATGACCATGAATGGTGCCGTTTTGCCTGTCATGGCGTTTTACATTGTGGCGGCAGAGGAGCAGGGTGTTGCCCCAGAGCTATTGAGTGGCACGATTCAAAACGATATTTTGAAGGAATTTATGGTTCGCAATACCTACATCTATCCACCCAAACCAAGTATGCGAATTGTGGCAGATATTTTTGCTTACACTGCCAAAAAAATGCCAAAGTTTAACTCCATCAGTATCAGTGGCTACCACATGCACGAGGCGGGCGCAACCGCAGAAATTGAGCTTGCCTATACGCTTGCTGACGGTTTGGAATACTTGCGAACAGGGGTAAGTTCAGGCTTGGACATTGACGATTTTGCCCCTCGTTTGTCCTTCTTTTGGGGGATAGGCATGAACCATTTTATGGAAATTGCCAAGATGAGAGCAGGGCGTTTACTTTGGGCAAAAATAGTAAACCAATTTAATCCTAAAAACCCTAAGTCATTGGCACTGAGGACGCACTGCCAAACTTCGGGTTGGAGTTTGACCGAGCAAGACCCGTTCAACAATGTTGCCCGAACTTGCGTAGAAGCAATGGCGGCGGTACTTGGCGGTACGCAGTCCTTGCATACCAATTCGCTCGATGAAGCGATTGCCTTGCCTACTGATTTTTCTGCACGAATTGCCCGAAACACGCAAATTTTCTTACAAAAACAAACCAATGTTACCAAGGCAATAGACCCTTGGGGAGGTTCGTATTACGTGGAATACCTCACCCATAGTTTGGTGGAAAAGGCATGGAAACTGATACAAGAGGTAGAGGAACTCGGTGGCATGACCAAGGCAATAGAAACAGGCTTGCCCAAAATGAGGATAGAAGAAGCGGCGGCGCGCAAGCAAGCAAGGATTGACGCGGGCAAGGACACCATTGTAGGCGTGAACAAGTACCAAACCGAAGAAAAAACAAATATAGACTTGTTGGAAGTAGATAACTCTGCGGTGCGAAATTCCCAAATTGCACGTTTAGAACTACTTAGAAGAGAAAGGAATAGCATAGAAGTAGAAAATGCCCTAAACGCAATTACAAAATGTGCAGAAACTGGCGAAGGCAACCTGCTTGACTTGGCAGTAAAAGCGGCAAGGGTAAGGGCAAGTTTGGGCGAAATCTCTATGGCAATGGAAAAAGTATTTGGCAGACATCAGGCAGTTATCAAATCCATTTCAGGCGTGTATATGAGTGAAGTAACAGATAATGAAGAATTTAAGAAGGCAAAAGCACTTTCAGATGAGTTTGCGAAAATGGAAGGGCGCAGACCGCGTATCCTCATTGCCAAAATGGGGCAGGACGGACACGACCGAGGCGCAAAAGTGATAGCCACAAGTTTTGCAGATTTGGGCTTTGATGTGGACATAGGTTCGCTCTTCCAAACTCCCCAAGAGGTTGCCTACCAAGCCGCAGAAAATGACGTACATATCATTGGGGCTTCGAGCCTTGCCGCAGGGCATAAAACCCTCATTCCTAACTTGATAGAAGAACTAAAAAAAATAGGCAGGGAAGACATCATGGTCATCGCAGGGGGCGTAATTCCTCCCAAAGATTACGATTTTCTCTACCAAGCGGGCGTAGTGGGCGTTTTCGGACCTGGAACTGTCATTCCCGTAGCGGCGCAGGAGATTTTGAGGAAGCTGATGAATGTTTAAATGTTTCTGGTTTTGAGTTTTATAGTTTTTGAGGGTTAATTTGGTCAGAAACTTGTCTAACACCTTTATTAGGTTTCATAAAATATTCGTTCCGTGTGTTCTCACCGTTGAAACGGTGAGTTAAATTTAGTCCACCGTTTCAATGGCGCAGTGCAACTGGTGAGGCTATATAAATCCAAAGAATGGTTTATTCTTGAAAGCCAATTTAGGTGTATGACAAATTAATAAAACCACTTTTGATTGAGTATAATATTTTTGTGATTTATTATTACATTTGTAATTATCAATCCTTTAATCTTATTTAGAAAAAAACAATATGTTTATTACCCAACTTCGTTTGCAAAACTTTAAGCGATTTTCAGATTTAACCATAGATTTGAACAGACAAAACCAAAGCAAACCTTACAAATTAGTCCTGTTGATAGGTGCAAATGGAAGTGGCAAAAGTTCTGTATTTGACGCTTTTGAGTATATATCCTCTTATAGCAAGGATTTTTCAAAGCAAAATCAAGATTATTACAGAAAAAATTTAGATAAATCTTGTTTTGTATCCATAAAAACAGATACAGATTCTTTTAGTCTGTCTGATGAAGAAACTCCTTTTATAGGCATTGAATCTGCTTTCTATGGACGTTCTTCTTTGCGCCAACTGCCACAACTTACCAGAACCGCGTTGGGGCAAGGTTCTCTTGATATAGAAAAAGACAGCGACCGACCTAAATTATTCATAGAGAGAGATTTAAGATTTGAAAATGACTTGGATAGGATTACAGGACTGATACTAAGAGATTTTTTTAGAGGGGAAGCAGGCAATAAAGAAATTAAGGCAAAATACATCAAACCAATTAATCAAGCATTGGAGAGAATTTTTGGAGAAAATACCAAAACTACTCCACGATTGCTCGAAATTATACCTCCGTTAGAACAAAATGTCGCTAAAATTACCTTCTCCAAAGGCAGTTCCGAAATTCATTATAATTTGTTGAGCAGTGGGGAAAAAGAAGTATTCAATATCCTTATCAATTTGCTTACACGCCGCCTAAAGAAATTACTGAAAATTGGATTCCTGAAAACAGCCAACTTTGGGTAGCAAGTCATTCGCTTGGCTTCATCAAATATGCCAATGACAGCCCTCATGCCGCAGTGATTGATTTTGACAACTACGATTTTGATGACGAAAGAACACTATTCCCTTCCCCAAAAAATGAGATAGCTCTCTATGAAGTAGCTATTCCAGAGAAAATGCTTGGGCAGATTTTGTCAGGAAAGAAAATTATCATCTGCGAGAACCAAAATGATGATAAATACAATCTCTTGGGATTGAAAAACCACATTTTTGTAGGGGTTTCTAATAATTATGCGGTATTCAATACCATTAAAAAAGACCCTACTTTCTATGGATTAAGGGATAGAGATTTTTTGACTGACGATGAAATTAAAAAAATCAAAGAAATCTATCCTAACTACTTCATTTTGAAGTATTTAAATTTTGAGAATTACCTCTATCACCCCGATAATATTGCACAGCTGAACCCCAAAGGATTTGATAAAGAAGCGTACCTGAACGAAATTATCAAACAAAAAAATCAGCGATTGCTCCACATTGTTAAAGGGATAGAAAGCGCAAGGAAAACGTATGAAGAAATCAAAGATAGTCGCTTGCAAATCCAAGACAAAGAGGAAAGAGAAATCAACGAAAATACTATTTTAGCAGACTTGGAAACCAATGAGTTAGAGCGTTTTTATAAATTTTATGATATGAAAAAACAGTTTGATAAGCGAATGTTAGAAAAGCTACAACTTTCCAAAGAAAAGTTAGTACAAACCGCTTGGTTTAAAACTCAAATTTCTGCCTTGCTTCAATAATTTGTCTTTACTTTGAAATTGATTAAGAAACAAGATTTATGATACAAAAAGTACACATTTCCAATTACAAATCCGTAGTCGACCTTGATATAAACTTGGGAAATCATAAAGCATAAAACTATTTCTGAAAAATAGTTTCTATTTCTTTGTTTTCCAAAAGATTAATAAGAGTGGAAAGCCCCAGAATACTATCGGAAAATGAGCAAGCATTTCCTAAAAAAGAAGGACTTGAAGGAATTTAGCAGTAAAAAGTTTAGCTTCTCTGCTTTTATCCACCAATTAGCAATCTAACGTCACATTTTTACTTAACTTATTCATAATTCACAACTCACAATTTATCACTCATAACTCATTTTATCCACCTGCTTACAAACAGAAATACCCTTGCTTCAAAAAACTTAGGCAAGGACATTAAGATAACATCGATACTGATTTATAGATAGTTAGCGATTCGTATCATGTCTGCAAAAACACCTGCGGCGGTAACTTCAGCTCCTGCGCCTGCCCCTTTGACCAAGAGAGGACGCTCTGGATAACGTGCCGTAGTAAAAGCAATGATATTATCACTTCCTGATAGTTGGTAAAATGGGTGTTCGCGACTTACGGATTGTAAAGCTATATCAGCCTTTCCATTCTCAAATCTGGCAATACAACGAAGCACTTTGCCTTCTTTTTCTGCTTTGTCTCTGATTTCTTCAAAATAGGCATCTGATTTTTCTAATTCTATGAAAAAATCTTCCACAGAAGGCGCATTTAGGCAATTTTCAGGAATAAAACCATGAATGACTACATCTGTGCTTTCCATTGCATATCCACACTCGCGCGTGAGAATGAGAATCTTACGAGCTACATCAGAACAGCTCAAATCTTCACGAGGGTCTGGTTCTGTAAAACCTTTGAGTTTAGCTTCTTTGACTACTGCGCTAAATTTTCTTGTTTTGTCAAAAGTATTGAAGATAAAGGACAAAGTTCCAGAAAGTACAGCTTCTATTTTCATGATTCTGTCCCCACTATTGACTAAGTCTTGCAGGGTGCTTATGACAGGCAGTGCCGCACCTACATTGGTTTCATAGAGATAAACAACATCATGTTTTTTTGCTAATTCTTTGAGTGTACGGTACTGCTTATAACCACTTGAGGAGGCTATCTTGTTGGGGGTAACGATAGAAATGCTTGCAGAGAGAATTTTATCATAAAAATTGGCAATGAGCGGGCTTGCTGTATTGTCTATAAATACCGAATTAGGCAAGTTAAGTTGTTCCATTTCTTGGATAAAAGTCTCAATAGACATATTTTCAACGGAATTATGCAAGCGGTCTTTCCACAAGCTTAGGTCTATACCGTTCGCATCAAATATTTTCTTTCTGCTATTGGCAAGAGCAATTATTTTGAAATCTATGTTATACTCATTCAACAAATAACTTTTTTGCTCTTCTACCTGCTTTAGAAGTGTACTACCTATCAATCCTACTCCTACGATAAACACATTTATCACTTTGGTATCCGAAAGGAAAAAAGCCTGATGTAATGCGCGCAGTGCCTTAATCTCATCTTCTTTTCTTATTACTACTGAGATATTAAGTTCTGATGAGCCTTGGGCAATTGCGGTAATATTAATGCCATTTTTCCCCAAAGATTGGAACATTTTCCCGGCAACGCCAGAGGTTTTTTTCATGTTTTCACCTACAATCGCCACTATAGAAAGTTCATATTCAGCAACTACCTTATCTATTTCGCTTCGCTGAATCTCTAAGGCAAACTCCTCATTGATAAGTTTGACTGCCATAGGAGCTTCCTCTGGCTTCACGGCAAAACAAATGGAGTGTTCGGACGAAGCCTGAGTAATCAATATTAAGCTAATACTTTCTTTTGCCAATGCACTGAACAAACGCCCAGAAACACCTGCTACACCTACCATACCACTTCCCTGCACACGTAAGAGTGCGATATTACTGATAGAAGTAATGCCTTTGACGGCTTTACCATCATTGCTTGATTGATTATAAATGATAGAACCCTTGAATACAGGATTAAATGTATTACGAATGAGGATAGGAATATTTTTTTTCAGAGCAGGCACCATCGTTGGGGGATAAATTACTTTTGCCCCAAAGTGAGAGAGTTCCATCGCTTCTTCGTAAGTCAAGGTAGGCACAGAAAATGCCTGAGCGACCTTGCGGGGGTCGGCAGTCATCACCCCATCTACATCTGTCCATATTTCTATTTCTGAAGCACTTAACGCCGCACCAAAAATAGAAACGGTGTAGTCAGAGCCGCCGCGTCCGAGCGTAGTAGTTACTCCTTCCGCATTAGAGCCGATAAAGCCTGTGGCTATCTGTAGAGCAGGGTTTTGAAGGATATAATCTTGGATTAATTTATCTGTAATTGAGAAATCAACTGCCGCATTGGTAAAATTGCTATTGGTCTTGATGACTTTGCGCGTATCCAAATATGCCGCATCTAA
>JALOMS010000085.1 GCA_025455345.1 Thermoflexibacter sp.
ACCGTTTGCTCTACTTCATTGCCCAACAAACCTCCAAAAATTCCCTTTAAAGACTTGTCAATGATGAGTTTATAGTTTTTCCCAAATTCAAAATCTCCTTTGAGGGTAAAGCCAAAATCAGACATTTCCACGCTGTAATTGACCGCAGGAGAGAGGTTCAGATAACGCTTGATTTCCACATCATTAGGCATGACCATTTGGTTGGTATAAACCCTGATGTAAGGCTTGTCTTCGTCCGTTTCGCCTGTAATTTGCATGACCTTGAACACATCTTTGGAAGGAATTTCCGTTTCAAATTGGAGGTCAGACGCAGGTTTTTCGCCTTGTGGAGTTTTCAAACCTGAGCCAATCGCAATTTTTAGTTTCTGCTCGTCAAACTTTTGGGAGGCTTGTTGCGGAACAGCCAATTGGATAGACTCGCCGACTTCGGTCGTGTTGAGTTTGTAACCCGCTTCTGCGCCGCCAATGGACACCTTCGCCAATTGGTTTACGTCCGCAGGACTAACAGGGTAATTAAAGTTCAAGTTCATACGCAGTTCGGGCGTATTTTGCTTGTTCATCACCCAAAAAATGTCCGTTCCAAGCAAACTCAAATAGGGCGTGTGAAAGGAAAAATTGACATCATCACCCAATTTTAGTTTTTCAGTGGAAACTTCTACAACTTTCTCGGTGATTTCTGCTTTGTAGTCCGTACTTGGTTTGAAGCCCGTTTCTGGGGAAAATACCAATTCGTTGGCGGCAGTCCACTTGAACTTGCCCTCAATTTTTGGGGTGAACTTCACAAACTCGTCTTTCTTCCAAATATCAATCAGCGAATCCTTGACGATATTGGTATTGAAGGTAAAGACCAAGTTTTGCTGTACCATGATTTCTTCGGAAAAATTCCGATTGGTAACATTGAGCGCGCTCCTCCCAAACTTGCCGCAGGCGAAAGCAAGGAACACAAGCGCAATGACTGATAATATCCTGATTTTGTTGAGCTTAGACATATTAAGTAGTTATGAATTATGAGTTATAAGTTATTTTTTGGGTTGTGAAATTATTGATTGTTTGTTGTTGAATAGCTAAATAGTTGGATAGTTAGTTGTTAGTTGTTAGTTATCATTTATTTTTCACCACTAAGACACGGGGTGTCCCACACATAGACACTAAGATATTAAAAAAAATGTAATATTTGCCTTTGGGATAGGTCATCATTTTAAGGAATTAGGGCTTTTGAGTTTTACCTAAATAGCTTTAATATATTGATTATGAAATTTTTAAACAGTAATAAAAGGAGTTTGTAAAATACTTTTATTCTCAATGTTTTTATAAGTAGTTCAACTTTTCTAAACGTTTTTGTATTAAAGCTCCTGAATATAATTCCTACACTGAAAGTCCCGTTAGGGACTACAAATTTGTAGAAAATCGAGTTTCAACACAAATCATAAGTCCCATAGGGACGACACAAAATCTTATTTATGAAATAGTTATACTAATAAAATTCCCTGAATATTAGCATCTTATACAATTCACTATTACAGAACATTCATCATTACTCCAATGATGTTTAAATATTTCTTTTTCCATACTAAAAAACGAAAAAAAATTTTAGAAAAACTGCATTTTAAGCAAAAAACACAGAACAAGGTACAAGCAACGTATATGTATGTAATAATCACGCAGAAATTTACGCATTTTTTGGGCAGAGAGATACGAAATGTGGGGAATTTATTTTATTTGCGTAAAAATAAGTAAGGACAATACCATATTACATAATTTTACAAAACTAAATATGGGAACAAAATAGAATAAAAATAACCCAATGCTTGAACTTAAATCGCAACTTTACCAATATTGTATGGAATACATAGAAAAACGTATCCAAACTATTCAAAATGCCATAGACGAGGCGCAGGCTTCAGCCAATCAAGAAACTAAAAGTAGCATGGGCGACAAATATGAAACTACACGTTCTATGCTTCAATTGGATACAGAAATGAATACCAAGCAGTTAGTAGAGGCAATGAAAGTAAAAGCTGACTTGCAAAAAATAGAACCAAGCCTTCATCAAATACATGATACTATCCAAGTAGGAAGTTTGGTATTTACCCATCAGGCAAATTACTTTATTGCCATAGGAGCAGGGAAAATGACTATAGGAGGCAAAGATTTTTATGCTATTTCGCCTACTGCCCCTATCTACAAATCACTCTCAGGACTAAAAAAAGGAGATTTTCTTACTTTTAATAAGCAAAATATCCTCATCAAAGAGATTGTTTGAGTAGGGAAGGCAATGCTCTCTGATTTATATTGTGTTTATGGTTATCGCATTATTAGCCATTTACACTACCACACACAATGCCGCAAGGCAAATATTAGTGAAGAGTTGTAACAAATATGAGTGAACTTGAAAAATATATACAAACATACTTTGGAGTGAGCAATGAGGAACTCTCAAAAATTAGTGCTTACTTTAAGCCAACTACTTTAAAGAAGAATAATTACTTCTCAAAGGAGGGACGGTTTTGCGACAAACTTGGCTTTGTGCAGAGTGGAATAATAAGAGAATATGTTTTTATTGGGGACAGAGAAATAACCAAATGGATTTCTACAAGTGGTTATTTTGTAGTGGATTTATACAGTTTTGTTTTCCAACAAAGAGCAAGATGGAATATTCAAGCACTGACAGACTGCGAACTGTATGTCATTGACCAAAAAGACTACCAACAAATTGGCAAAGTAGTGGCTCGTTGGGCAGAATTAGAAAAATTGTTCATCGCCAAGTGCTTCACCATTTTAGAAGACAGAGTTTTGACTCATTTATCAATGACAGCAGAAGAGCGTTATAATCAACTTTTTAATTTTAATAAAGAGTTATTTAACCAAGTGCCTTTACAATACTTGGCTTCTATGCTTGGCATGACCCCTGAAACCCTAAGCAGGTTAAGAAAAAAGGCGGCTAAATAAACTTCTTGATTTTTGTCAAGAGCAATCGTTGATTTTGTATTGACCTTTGTACTGTTAAATTAAAACAACAAGACAATGTTCAAAAAATCAATTTTATTCACCGCATTTAGCTTGGCAATTTCAGCAAGTTTATTTGCACAAAACCATTCAATAATGAAAGGGATAAACAGCAATGCACCAGTAAAGTGCAGTAAAACAATCGTTATCAATGTAAGTATAGAGAAAGTATGGAACGTTTTAACCAATATTGACCATTGGGCAACTTGGCAAACAGACATCAGCAACCCAAAACTAAACGGACAGTTAAAACCTAATACCACATTTGACTGGAAAACGGGCGGTGCAAAAATTCACTCAACTCTACATACCGTTGAACCATTAAGGCAGTTTGGTTGGACAGGAAAAACTTTTGGTATGTTTGCGATTCATAACTGGACACTGACCGAAACCAATGGACAAACTACTGTTTATGTTGATGAGAGTATGGAAGGTTTTTTTACAAAACTTTTTAAAAGTGCGTTTAATAAGAATTTGGAGAAAGGAATGCAAAAATGGCTTGACTTGCTAAAAGCAGAAAGTGAAAAACAATAGATTTCTTTCAAAAGTCCTCACCGTTGAAACGATGAGTTTATGTAAAATATTTAAAACTAATAACTTACCATTTTAACGGTAAGACTTTTTGGGGTAGCTTGTTTTGCTTCGGTACTGTTAGAATACTTACCTTTTATCATTCTTGAAGGTTGCTGGACAATGGTTTCAGCAATAGGACTTATCAATTATTTCAAACAACATCACTCATGATAGGAGAAACAAATTTAGACCAACTATTAAAAACGATAGAGCCAAAACTCCATGAAGGCGACTATATTTTTTGTACGGTAAAAGACTTCAAAAAAACGAATCTCTCAGAAGTTATTTTATTTTTTAGAGAAGAAGAAGGGTTTACACTTATCTTAGAAAAAAAAGTTGCGGATAGCTTACAACTTGAATACACTTTTATCTCATCATGGATTACCCTGACGGTTCATTCATCATTGGAAGCGGTTGGGCTAACAGCCTCATTTTCAAAGGCATTGGCTAATGAAAATATTAGTTGTAATGTAGTAGCAGGTTATTTTCATGACCATATATTTGTCAATAAGAAAGACGCTGAAAAAGCAATGACAGTTCTGCATAATCTTTCAGCATCATAATTGCCCAATAAAAATGTCTATTTCTACTCTCATACAAAAAATAAGAAAAAAAATCAATAATTTAGTGCATTAGAAAATGGACAATTACTACGACCATGACTTACAAAGACCTCAAAATTAGGATAGTAGGCACGCTTGTTTTTGCGTTTTTCTATCGTCATATTGGCGAAAGAGGGCTATTCTTAGACCTTATCCAAACATGGCAATATTATTGGGATATGCTTGCTTGTATTTTGAGTACGCTCCTGTTTTGGGAAATAGCCAAGCGCGTAGTCCTATACGCAGATAAGCAATATCCTTGGGAAAAAGAATTGATGAAACGTGCTGTTTTCCAATGGCTTACTGTCTTTGGAATCATTACACCAATTCAGATTGTGCTTATATTTTTGTATAACTTTTACATTATTCATCGTCCTGAAAATTTTGATGTGGCAGTTGTTTTTTATACAGATGTGCCTTTGGTGTGGTTGCTTTTTAGCGTCATGCAATTGATTTATGCACTGATGTATTTTCAGAATTATACACAAAATATTGAAAACCAACAATTTGCCAAAGAATATAAAATTACTACCGAATACCAGCAACTTTATGTGGCACATGAAGCCCTAAAAGCACAATTCGCTGTTTTACAGGAGCATTTCCCCAATAAAAATGAAGCAGAAAAGGCAGAGTTACCTCCGCCCATCACTACTCCACAGGAACAGCACCTCTTAGTTCAGCAAGGCAACGCCCTCATTCCGCTTGCCCTCAAAGAAGTGGCTTATATCTTCAAAATCAATGACTTTACGCTTATTCGCACTTTTGATAAGAAAGATTTTGGCATTGACGCTACGCTTGAAAAATTGGAAGAAATATTGCCCAAAGTAGATTTTTTCAGGCTAAATCGCCAAATTATTGTCGCCAAAAAAAGCATAAAACAGATAAAACCAGAAAGTTATGGCAAACTTCATGTAGAACTCACCCCTACCTATGAAGACGAAGCAGGGGTGAGCCGTACCAAGGCACAGGAGTTTAGGCAATGGCTTGGGCTTAATCTTTGAGAAAATCGTCAAAGAAGTTTTTGCCAATACCGCTCTTGTTTGCCAAGAAAACCAAAAAAGTATCTTTGCTTGGGATATACAAGAGGGTGGAATTGTAGCCTTCCAAACCTCCCGCGTGTCCGTAACCCTCGCCAGCAGACAAACGCCAAAGTTCTATTCCCAAGCCGTATTCGCAGTTCCCATTGTCGCAAGAAGGCAGTTTCACCCATTCAAGCATTTGCTTTTTTGTATTTTCCGATAGAAAATTGCTCTTAAACAAGTATTTACCAAATTTTAGTAAGTCCTCTGCGTTGGATACGATACCTCCGTAAGGTGTTTCGTAAGCGTATTGGTCATAGCGATACGAATTGAACAGCACTCCTTGTTTCAAATAATCGGAATAACCGCTTGCTAAATTTTGCTTTGAGGAAGATTCCAACAAAAAGGTATTGCTCATTTGTGCAGGGCGTAAAATTAACTCTTCCAACAAGTTAGTATAACTTTTTCCACCTATTTTCTCTAAAATCAAGCCCAAAAGCACGTAATTAGCGTTGTTATAAATCCAAGTCTTATCGGGTTCTGAATAAGGTTTGAAGTTAAAAACAAACTCATCAAGTTGCCAATAGGGGTCGTATTTGGCAAATTTTTCAGGTGAATTGGCAATCCAAAGGCTTAATTTCGTATTTCCCATGCCAAGACTGTACATTCCACTGGTGTGATTGAGCAGATTTTTGAGCGTAATTTGGTCTGAATATTGGATTTTGCCTGCTAATTCTGGCAGTAAGTCTTTGATAGTCTGGTTCAAACGCAAACGACCCTGCTCCACATACTTCATGGTCATTGCCGCCGTAAAAGTCTTGGTAATGCTGGCGGTGCGGAACTGATGACAAATCGTCATGGGAATATCATTTTCCAAATGAGCTTTGCCGTAAGCCCCCTGCCAAAGTACCCCTTTTTTCTCTACCAACATACTAATTCCAGGTATGTTTTGTTTGAGGGCAACCTCCTTAATAATTTGCGAATATGCCTGATTTTGAGGGTGATTCGCAAATTGATTGTTATTGCACTGCGCCAAAGAGCTTTGCGGAAAGGGTAGTTCCAATGGCGTACAAGCAGAAAAAACAAGGACTAAAAAAGCAAATAAAAGATGGGTTTTATATTTAAAATCAATGAGTTTCATGTTTTTTTAAGTTTTTTTAAAATTAAAATTTTGGTTTATTTGAAACGGTAAGTAGTGCCTATTTGCAAGCTCTGCCAAGGCATAACAGGCATGGCATTGTACAATCCTTCTACTTGGAAAGCATACTGCGTATATACATCAAACTGTGCGTGTATGCGTGCGCCCAATCGCAGGCGCGGCTGTACAGAAAAGCCAGATAACCACTTGTTTTTGTGGGCTTTGTAGTTACCATTGCCATCAGAAGAAAATGTTTGCTGTCGGAGTACGGAGCCTGCATAACCCAACGCCAAACTTGGCTCTACAAACATACTTCCGATACCGAGCCTACACGAAATCATAGGCATAATCAGTATTGCATTTTTCATGTTTTTATGGTTATACCAACTGATATTCAGCCCCAATTTGAAGTAACTCTTGTCTTCCAGACCGCCTACATTTCTGTGTAACTCACTGGTGAACATCATTCCCCCTTGGGAAATAGGAGCATTGTGGAAAGGTGTCCCAATGCCGTGCGTACCTACGGCGAAGTCGGCACTCCACCTGCTTTGTGCTTGTCCTAAAAATGTAAGGAAAAACAAGCATAGAAAAATTGAAAAAAGTTTCATACGTTTTTATACAATTAAATTTGATTTTAGTGCAAAGAACGCTGAAAAAAGGGCTTAGGATACGAGAAATAGGCTTTGAAATGCCAATGTGCAGTTAAAGGAATGTGAAATGCAAGAAATGGTGGGGTGAAGTGCAAAGAAGATAGTTAGCCTTTAAGATTTGAATATTTTACAAAAAAATTACCATCTTTGAATCCAAAAAAACAATAACCATTACTTACTACTTGCGTATGGAAAAACTTGTATTTGCTACGCATAATTATAACAAAATCAGAGAGATTCCCATTTGCAGAAGAGTTAAAACGCATCGGAATGCCGCTCAAATACTCTACCACATTTAGCAAGCAAATCTCGATATTTGCGTAAGAGTGCGTAGCAAAAGGTAGTAGAATAAGACTATTTTCTTAACTTTCAGCTTTTTACGCAAGTCCATAGACTTGCTCAATAACTTGCTAAGAGTCGCTGGGCAACACTCCGTCCGCTACGCTTAAATCTACTACAAATGGGGGTAAAATATAAAAAATAGATTTATGCATACTTACACAAATGAAATAAAAACAATTTTGCTTAACTCTAAATGGAGAGAGGGAAGAAAGGTATGGATATATAAGGAGAAAATGTGTTTAGCTATAGAAAAATACATTTTAACTCCCAAAGTAGAGATTTTTCTTCAAGAATATAGTGGATTAAGTATATATTTTAAAACAATTTCAGAGCAACAAGATTTTTTTCATTTTGATGTTTGTAAAGTAATCGAAGAATTTGATAAACGATGGATAGATGAAGATTATATTAATAGAATATCAACATCTAACTTATGCGTCATTGGTCAAGCTTATTCAAATCATCTAACTCTACTTATGGATGAGCTTGGAACAGTATATGGTGGTTATGATGATTTATTATACTTGATAGGTAAAAGTGGAGAAGAAGCTATTGAAAATTTAATAACAAAAAAAGGAATTATAGAAATAATGTAACTTCTGTTGTTCGTAGTCTTATTATAACGAGGGGAATCATAGTCAAAAACCTAAAAAATAAATTTTAAATGCATACTTTTACATTTATTATGTCCTATAAAGAAGGGATATATATCCAGCAAAATATAGGCAATACTCATATAGAAGCTTTGCAAAATTGGGCTTTGGATTTAGATATAAAAGGAATTAAAGGTTTAGGATTAAAGTCTAAGCAAAATTTAATAAAAAGTTTAAATGATGAATTACATAAGCCAGTTTTGTTAAAAAATTTAACAAATGCATGGTGTACTTCTATAATATTAAATGGACATTTAGCAATAATTAATTTTGTAAAAACAGCAAAAAATTGATTCCTTGTATTGTTGTCTGAGTCTTTACTACTACGTCTATGTTAGCACACATTGATGACCTAAAGATATAGGTCTTAAATGCCCAGACTGCGGTGGTGATGTACGAAAACACTTGCTATCCTTTTGAACTGAATATGAGAGGGTTGGATTATATTTTAAATTTTGCTAAGGAGGATAAGTTTCAATATAACGGCGATGTATCATAAATTTGAAAAAAAATGATAAAAACAACAAGTAAATATCAAATTTTATCCAAATGAGATATTGTTTTATTATTTTAGTTGTATTATGGACAACCTTGTCTTTAGGCTATGTTTGCGGACAGAGTATAAAAGCAACACCTTGCCCAAAACCTAAGACTACAGAGGAATATTTGCCTTATACACAAACCAAGGTTTTAAATAAGATGAGAGGAGATTGTATAAGCCATATAATTACTAATGTAGTTGAAAAGTATAAGAAGTCAAAAGACACAATCTATTTAAATATCTATCAAAAAATATATCTTGCTAATGAAAAAAGAATAGCACAAGGAGATGAAGTTGTATATATTTGTGTTTCAGGGTCAATATTATTATTTGATAACTTTTCCCATATTATCAATTATCTTTTAGTGAGTAATAATAGGGTACTATGTGAGCATATTGTAAAATCAATTATATGTAATAATGATGTTTTTACAACCTCAAAGGCTCGCTATGAGGCTACTCTAAGTGATATAAATTGGATGCGAAGCGAAGCTAAAAAATTGAAATTTTCCAAAGAACAAAGTATGTTTTTGGAAAATAAAATTATCAAAGAGATATTGCGTCTTTCTCCTAAATAGCTCCCGTTTGTCGTAGAGTTTAGCGCAGCAGAGTAATAGATACGCTATGCTCTCTTGCTGTTATCAGTGTCCTCACCGAAGACGTGCTATTTATTTGATAGTCATCATTTTATCTCATAGAACATTATAGAGATGATAGCAACCAAATAGGATTTGAACCCTTCATAAGATTTAAAACCTTATGAAGAGTTCAAACTCCACCTGCTTTGTGCTTGTCCTAAAAATGTAAGGAAAAACAAGCATAGAAAAATTGAAAAAAGGGCTTAGGATACGAGAAATAGGCTTTGAAATGCCAATGTGCTGTTAAAGGAATGTGAAATGCAAGAAATGATGGGGTGAAGTGCAAAGGAGATGGTTAGCCTTTAAGATTTGAATATTTTACAAAAAAATTACCATCTTTGAATCCAAAAAAACAATAACCATTACTACTTGCGTATGAAAAAACTTGTATTTGCTACGCATAATTATAATAAAATCAAGGAGATTCAGGCAAAAATACAGGACAAATATCAAATTGTCAGCCTGACCGACTTGGCAGTAGAAGAGGATATTCCTGAAACTGCTGATACCTTTGAAGGCAATGCTTTGATAAAAGCCCAATATGTTTGGGATAATTTTCAGATAAGTTGTTTTGCTGATGATTCAGGTTTAGAAGTCGATTGTTTAGGTGGAGAACCGGGAGTTTATTCGGCAAGGTACGCTGGCTTACAAAAGAATAACCAAGATAACATACATCTTTTGCTAAAAAATTTGGAAGGGCAAATAGATACTAATGCCCAATTCCATACGTGTATTGCCTTAATTTTAGACGGTCAAGTGTATTTCTTTCATGGAATTATTCGCGGCAAGCTCATCAGGGAGCAAAGAGGAGACAAAGGATTTGGGTATGACCCTATTTTTATCCCTAATGGTTATGACCGAACTTTTGCGGAAATGGATTTAGCGGAGAAAAATCTGATAAGTCATCGGGCAATTGCCGTAAGTAAATTAATAACATTTTTAGAGGAAGGGACAAAATAGGTAAGAGAAATCTGTTCTTCTATGCTTATCTTGAGATAGGAAATTGATAAAAGTTGTGATTCATCTTATTTTAGATAAATATTTGACCTGTTTTTGATTATGAGTAAATTTTTTTGTTTTACTTTACAAGTACAATTTTGAACTTTTATTTTTATCCTAAATTCTTTGGATTTATTATCAATAGACTGCACTTTGTGGGTAAAGTGCTTTTTTTGAAATTGACAATGCAAACGATTGTGTAAACTAAATCACTAAATTTATAAATCTATGGCTATCAATGTAACCTTGGGAGATAAGGTGTATTTCCCCTTTGTAGAAAAAATAGAGTATGAAGGATTTGACTCAGATAATCCTTTGGCATACAAGTATTATGATGAAAATCGCTTGGTAGGTGGTAAGACCATGAAAGAGCATTTGAGATTTGCAGTAGCCTATTGGCATACCTTCTGTGGGACGGGTGGAGACCCTTTTGGTGTTGGTACGAAGAATTTCCCTTGGGCTGTCAAATCTGACTCTATAGAACTTGCGAAGGACAAGATGGATGCGGCATTTGAGTTTATATCAAAGATGGGGATACCTTTTTATTGTTTTCATGATGTGGACGTAGTAGATGAGGGCAGTAACTTGGCAGAGTTTGAGCGTCGTTTGAGGGTTATGGTAGATTATGCCAAAGAAAAACAAAAAACTTCGGGTGTAAAATTGTTGTGGGGAACAGCCAACTTATTTTCGCATCCCCGTTATATGAATGGAGCGGCTACTAATCCTGATTTTAGTGTTTTGGCTTGTGGAGGCGCACAAGTCAAAAATGCAATAGATGCGACGATAGAGTTAGGCGGCACTTGTTATGTATTTTGGGGTGGGCGCGAGGGGTATCTCTCCTTGCTCAATACCAATATGAAACGAGAGATAGAACATTTGGGTCGTTTCCTACAAATGGCAAGGGATTATGGCAGGAAAATGGGCTTTACAGGTACTTTTTTGATAGAGCCTAAGCCATGCGAACCTACCAAACACCAATACGACTATGATGCGGCAACGGTGATTGGGTTCTTGCGCCAATATGGATTGGACAAGGATTTCAAACTTAATCTCGAAACCAATCATGCAACTTTGGCAAATCATACTTTTGCCCACGAACTCCAAGTAGCCGCAGATGCAGGCATGTTAGATAGCATAGACGCAAATAGAGGTGATGAACAGAACGGCTGGGATACAG
The DNA here is from genome assembly GCA_025455345.1 of Thermoflexibacter sp. Taxonomy (GTDB): domain Bacteria; phylum Bacteroidota; class Bacteroidia; order Cytophagales; family Thermoflexibacteraceae; genus Thermoflexibacter. Next base: position 11,339 of record JALOMS010000085.1, read on the forward strand.
ACCAATTCCCTACTAATCTATTCGAGCTAACAGAAGCAATGCTTATTATCTTAGAAGCGGGAGGTTTCAAACACGGAGGCATTAATTTTGATGCAAAAACACGCCGAAATTCAACAGATTTGGAGGATATTTTCTATGCACATATTGGTGGAATGGACGCTTTTGCAAGAGCCTTACTTATCGCTCATAATATTTTAGAAAAATCTCCTTATCAGAAATTGCGCCAAGAACGCTATGCTTCTTATGACAGTGGGAAGGGCAAAGAATTCGAAGATGGCAGGCTGAGTTTAGAAGATTTGAGAGAGATTGCTTTGAACGGCGCAGCACCTAAGCTAATCAGTGGAAAGCAAGAACT
>JALOMS010000650.1:0-3171 GCA_025455345.1 Thermoflexibacter sp.
TTTTTTAGCGTCTATGAGTTTTTTGAATACAGTCCAACTTGTCTCATTAGGACGAGTATCTTCTAAAGGAGGCGCAGTAACATACGCTGGATAGTTAGTTTTGATTTCTGTTTTAACGACATCGGGTAGCTCGTCCCATGATTTGAGCTTTCTGCCTACGCCTGAAAATATCACATAACCTGACTTGTCCCCCATCTCCATCCAAGGCAACCACTTAGATACTCTTGTCCATGCAATAGCTACATCACTCACTCTGGTATTGTCAGGATTCATCATTTCTTCGGCATTGGCGGCGAAATTAAAAATCTCTATCGCCTGATATGTCCCTCCTACAAAGTCTTGATACTCCCCCGCCAAAGGATTGGTATAAAACAAAGGAACTTCGCTGAGTTGGAGGTATTTGTCCCCGACAAACTGTCCGCGCAACTTAAAATCTCCCCTTTCACTTTTAGCATAGTTGGGTTCCCTACCATTGACGGGGTCATTATTGACGTGCATCACATCTACTTCTTTACCTGTAAACGGATTAGTCCACTTTTTCAGAATCTGCTTAGTCTGGGGATCCATATAAAATAATAACTCTCTTGATACGTGTCTATATCCATATCCTTTGGTGCTATCTTGGAAGGTTTTCGAAGACCTCACGTTCATAGCCTGATAAGTAAACAGCAATCTATCTTTTTCGCCTGGCACTCTGCTATACACATTCCCCCACCACCAATAGACGGCATCCTCGCCATCAACCAGACTTGAGGTAATTTTTCTATCCATTTTTAAGGCATCCTCTGGCTTGTTAGGGTCAAGTTTAGGTTTTTCTTTCCCTTTTTTGTCTTTTTTCTGAGCCACTACATCAAGGCTACCTACCACAAATAGCATCATCATTACAAAAATAACGTAACTTAACTTTTTCATACTACTAAGATTAAAGTGAAAAATACTTAAATGATTAATATGGTTAATTAAATGGTTGAAATGACTGTTTTACAATTACTTATACATATTTATTTCTTAAAATAGCTATAAGTTTCTATCCAAATATAAATCATAAAGTTTAGAATATCAAATTGGAAGGTTTTAAAAATTAGGGTTTTCTTTGTTTATTTTGGCAAATATCTAAAGAGATTGTTTGAGAATTGATTTCGTTAAATAATCCAAAGACGTATGCTTTTGTCAAATTAACTATTAGATTTGTTAAATTATTTTTTCTAAAAATGCCCATAGATTTAAGTAAAGTCAAAGAATATGGCAATATAGAAATGCTTGCCAAACAAATGGTGGAAGGTTTTATTACAGGTCTTCACAAATCACCTTATCATGGATTTTCCGTAGAATTTGCAGAACACCGCCTTTACAACACAGGCGAAAGTACGCGCCATATAGATTGGAAGGTATATGGCAAAACAGACCGCCTTTATACCAAAAGATACGAAGAAGAAACCAATCTGCGTTGCCAGATTTTAATAGATAACTCATCTTCTATGTATTATCCTCAAAAAGATTATGGTAAAATTCGTTTTAGTATTTTAGCATCAGCTTGCCTTGCCTATATGCTTCAAAAACAAAGAGATGCCATAGGTATTTCTACATTTGCCGAGCAGATAGAGTGGCAATCTCAAGTCAAATCTACCCCTTCGCATATCCATAACCTATTTGTCAAACTTCAGCAAATGTTTGAACAAGTACCCCAAAACAAGAAAACCTCTGCCGCAGAAGTAATACATCAAATAGCGGACAAAATCCACAAACGCTCTTTGGTATTGATTTTCAGTGATATGTTAGAAAATATATCCGAACAAGAAGATGTATTTTCTGCCTTGCAACACCTCAAACACAATCAACACGAAGTATTACTTTTCCATGTAATAGATGGAAAAACGGAATTGAACTTTGATTTTGCAGAAAGACCCCATGAATTTATAGACTTAGAAACAGGCGACAAAGTCAAAATTCACCCTTCACAAATCAAGGAATATTATAAAGAGAATATCATCAATAAGTTCCAAAGAATAAAATTGAGATGTGGTCAGTACAAAATTGATTTTATAGAGGCTGATATAGGTAAGAATATAGACCAAATCCTTCTTCCTTACCTCATCAAGAGAGAAAAGATGCGATAAGTCTATCTTAGCTATATTTTTACAAAGGAAATGACCAAAAGAATCAATAACTGAGCGTATTGGATAGTACTTACTCTACCTGTACGTAACAACACGACTAACTATACTCCCCAATTAGGCATCGTTTGCGCCCTTTAGTTTAATATTTTGTTATTTCATTGGTATGTGATTTTGATTGATTGATGACTAAAAAATAACATAAAAAAGTACGTTTTTCAATAATATTCAGATAAGTTTCAAATTAGATAGGAAGGTATTTTTCTTATTTATACCTGATTATGAGCTATCTAATGACTATATGATATTTTTTGTTATAAATATTTGATAAAAAAAATTGCCTTTTTTTTGAAGTTAGGAAAAAAGCGTGTAATTTTGCACACGTTTTTCAGATAGGTAGTAAAAATCATTGAAAAATAGCATATTTGGGGAGATACCAGAGTGGCCAAATGGGACGGACTGTAAATCCGTTGTTGTAATGACTTCGAAGGTTCGAATCCTTCTCTCCCCACCACTGCACACAAGCGGGAGTAGCTCAGTTGGTAGAGCGACAGCCTTCCAAGCTGTAGGTCGCGGGTTCGAGCCTCGTCTCCCGCTCATATTTTTTCTTAAAGCCGATGTAGCTCAGTGGTAGAGCACTTCATTGGTAATGAAGAGGTCGTGAGTTCAATTCTCATCATCGGCTCAAGAATGCTAAAAGTGTGTAGTTGAAATATTAAAGCAAAGAGAATTAGAAAATTTCAAACATTATTTAGTTTTAAAAAATGGCAAAAGAAGTATTTGACCGTTCCAAACCTCACGTGAACGTTGGTACAATTGGTCACGTTGACCACGGTAAAACAACCTTGACTGCGGCAATCACAACAGTATTAGCAAACAAGGGTTTAGCTGAAAAGAGGGATTTCTCTTCTATTGATAACGCTCCTGAAGAGAGAGAAAGAGGTATTACAATCAATACCGCACACGTAGAATATCAAACAGATAAAAGACACTATGCTCACGTGGACTGTCCTGGTCACGCTGACTATGTAAAAAACATGGTTACTGGTGCCGCTCA
>JALOMS010000650.1:3183-3793 GCA_025455345.1 Thermoflexibacter sp.
AAACTCGTGAACACATTTTGTTGGCTCGTCAAGTAGGTGTGCCTGCTCTTGTTGTGTTTATGAACAAGGTGGACATGGTTGATGACGCAGAGTTGTTAGACTTAGTCGAGATGGAAATGAGAGAATTACTCTCTTATTATAAATTTGATGGCGATAATATTCCAATTATTCGTGGTTCTGCTTTAGGTGGTTTGAATGGCGACCCTAAATGGGTAGCTACCATCGAAGAGTTAATGAATGCAGTAGATAGCTATATTCCTTTACCTACTCGTTTGATTGACCAACCTTTCTTGATGCCCGTAGAAGACGTATTCTCTATCACTGGTCGTGGTACTGTGGCTACTGGTCGTATCGAAAGAGGTGTTGTTAATTCTGGAGAAAGCGTAGATATTATTGGTATGGGCGCACAAGGTCTTAAATCTACTGTAACAGGAGTTGAAATGTTCCGTAAGATTTTGGATAGAGGCGAAGCTGGTGATAACGTAGGCTTATTGTTGAGAGGTATTGATAAAGAGCAAATTCGTAGAGGTATGGTTATCTGTAAGCCAGGTAGCGTAACTCCTCATACTGAATTCAAAGCAGAAGTTTACGTATTGTCAAAAGAAGAAGG
>JALOMS010000651.1 GCA_025455345.1 Thermoflexibacter sp.
CAAACCAATCTGGCGCAAATGTTTATATAGTGAAAGAGGTGGTGAGGGGTAGGTTGAGATTGTTTAGTTTTCAATCAGTTAGCTAAATATTTGATAATGAACTAAACACGCTAAAGCATATTTTATATTAAAAAAGCTCATGTCCACCGCATTGTAAATTTTTAACCTTTTCTTATTGTTTAGCAAATAGGTATATCGTAAATTTAAGCCTTCAAAGACATTACTACATGAATTATAACTCTTTAAGGCTTTTTTTCTATTGTTGTTTATTTTTATTATTCTCTGCCAAAAATATATTTGGACAAGAAAATCCACTTTCCTTTTCGCGCCAAGATTCCTTGCGTGGAACTTTATCTCCTGAAAGGACTTGTTATGATGTTTTATTTTATGACTTAAATCTGAAAATTTCTCCAGAAAGCAAGACTATCAAGGGATTCAATGAAATTCGTTATAAAGTCATCAATGATTTTAGTGTATTACAAATAGATTTATTTGAAAACTTGCAGATTGACCGCATTTTGCAAGGAAATAAACTTTTAAAGTTTAAACGAGAGGGGAATGCGACTTTTGTGTATTTTACTGAAAAACAAATTCAAGGGAATACAGGAAATATTAAGGTATATTACCAAGGCAAACCACAAATTGCTCGCAGACCGCCTTGGGACGGGGGGCTGTCTTGGACAAAAGATAAAGAGCAAAATGACTGGATAGCTGTAAGTTGTGAAGGATTAGGAGCGAGTGTTTGGTTCCCTAACAAAGACCATCTTTCTGACGAGCCTGATAGTATGCGATTGTATTTCGAAGTCCCCAAGGGCTTGTACTGTGTAGCCAATGGGAACTTGCTTGCCCATAAAAGCGTAAATAATCTTTTTGATAGCTATGAATGGAGGGTCAGCTATCCTATTAATAACTATAATGTAACTTTTGTTGTAGGCAAACTGGCTCATTTTCAAGACTTTTACGAAAGTAAGGATAAGCAACTGTTAGCGTTGGATTATTATGTCTTGTCTTATAACTTGGAAAAGGCAAAAACACATTTTGCACAGGTCAAGAAAATGCTTGCTTGTTACGAAGAAAAGTTTGGCAAGTACCCTTTTTGGAAAGATGGATATGCTTTGGTAGAAACTCCTTTTTGGGGCATGGAACATCAGGGCGCAATCGCATACGGGAACAATTATGTGAATAATGAATTTGGTTTCGATTTCATCATTGTCCACGAAAGCGGGCATGAATACTTTGGCAATAGCATTAGCGTAGCAGACCATGCGGAGATGTGGATTCACGAAGGTTTTACGACGTATTCGGACGCGCTTTTGGTCGAGTGTTTGACGGGAGATTATCAGCAATATTTGGCGTATCTAAACAAGTTTAAGGACAAAATCCAAAATCTTGACCCTGTGATTGCACCTTTGGGTGTAAATTATCGCCATTGGAGAGGGTCTGATATGTACTACAAAGGAGCGTGGATGTTGCATACTTTGCGGAGTCTATTAGCCAATGATGCGCTTTGGTTCAAGACTTTATATGACTTTCACCAAAGTTTCCAACTATCAGTGGTAAATTCTACCCAAGTCATAGATTTTTTTTGTAATAGATTAGGAGAAAAGTTTCGCCCAGTTTTTAATCAATACTTGCGCTATGCCAAGCCGCCTGTGTTGAAGATTTATCAAAGACGGAAAGGGAAAAAGTTGGAATTACATTATAAATTAGAGTCAGAAGCCCCGATGTTTGAACTGCCTATCCACTATCGTATCAAGAAAGCTAATGATGACTTTCAAGCCCTGCGCCCCAATAAAGATTGGCAGAAAATAAAGATAAAAGTAAGTAAAGGGCAAGAAATAGAATTTAACAACAATGCCTTTTATTTTGTTGTAGAGGATACGAGTAATTGAGTAATTGTATTTCAAAAAGAAACCTTATGGAAGCATTAAGAGAGAAACTAAGAGAATTTGCACCTTTGCTGAAGGCTGATTTGGAAGAAATTGCACAAGGCAATTTCAGTTTGGAAGATGAAAAGACCAAGCCTACAGTCAGTATTTTGACTTTTGAATATTTTTTCCCGCAGTTAGATATTTCCTTTTATGCCACCAATAGCGAAGATGACCAGTTGGGTTATAAAGACTTGTTGGGGGGGAGAGGCATACTTAAAGACCTCAGTGAGCATGAATTATTTGTATTGGAAAAGGAAAAAAATAATAATACAAAAGCCTATCAAACTATAGGAAACGAATTTGCTCATTGGTTTGCTACTTTATGGGAAAGTGTAGGTGGCAGAAAATTGGATATTCCTACTTTTCTTGTACCAAATGATGATACCATGACGATGTTTGACTTGAACAAGGGTGTATGGCTAAAAGATGAAAGCTATAAATAGGAAATATGTTTAATTCTACTTTGATAATTTGTGATTTTAAGAATATCAGTGAAAATACTACTTACTATTTTCAGTATCTATCAAGTTAATTTCTTCTTTGGTGAGGTTATAAAGCTGATAGACGATTTGGTTGATTTCGTTTTCGGCGGCTTGAATACGTGCCTCCAATTGGCGAATATCAGCAGGCAGACTTGCCTTCTGTAAGCGTTTGTGCAGTTCTAAAAGCATTTCCACAAATTTTACAATCTCATCATGTGCGTGTTTTTCAGAAAGATTGTTGAAGTCTATGATTCTAATAGGTAATCCTTTCAAATTCACTACTTTAACTTGTGCAAACACACGCCCGCCTTCATTTACTTTGGTTTGATAGATAAAATTTAGTAGTTTGGAATTATAAATGCCCAATAGATATTTCAAAGAAAAAACATCATTTTTTAGATGAATTACATGAGTGCTGTCTAATGAGAAATAGCTTTCTGTGTCCAAAGTAGCTACCAATTTATCACTTGTCTGCCTACTGATTATTTTTTCTGGTACTTTGAACATTACTTCATTGGTATTGCTCCAAAGTTCTTCTGGCTTGTAATAAACGTACATATTCGCATAAGAAACACTATATCTGTTTATATCTCGTCCACGCAAAATAGGTTGCCAATCTTGCGAAATTTGCTTTTCTGACAAGAATTTTGGATTGTTTCCCGTAATGATTCCCTGATAAATTTTAACAATTTCTCCTAAGTTTTTAATAGGTAAAGACTTGAATTTTGAATCAAAATCAAATGAATTGGTTGAAAA
>JALOMS010000652.1 GCA_025455345.1 Thermoflexibacter sp.
ATTTTTTGGCGTGCCGCAATGATAGCCATTGCTTGCTGGCGTTTAAGCATTGCCCCTGCGATTTCTTGGGCATACGCCAAGTGGCTAATGCGCGCTTCAATTACCTCAATCCCAGCTATTTTCAGCCTTTCTTCTATTTCTTTTTCCAAAGCCTGATTCACCTCTGCCACCCCAGAGCGAAGCGTAACTTCATGCTCCCATTCCTCTATGTTGTCGTAAGGATACACCCCTGCCAAGTGCCTAATGGCGGCTTCGGTTTGCACCTGCACGAAGTTCTCAAAGTTGTCCACCTCAAAAGAGGCTTTGTAGGTATCTAACACGCGCCACACCACGATTGCACCAATCATAATCGGGTTGCCGAGTTTGTCATTCACTTTAATAGGCGTACTATCAAAGTTTTTTGCCCTAAGCGTGATGGGTTTTTTCGCCAAAAATGGATTCACCCAATAAAAACCGTTCTCCTTTACCGTTCCCTTGTATTCGCCAAATAGCGTAAGCACCATCGCCTTGTTTGGATTAAGGAAAAATAAACCAATCAGTAAAATAAGCATCGTGAGCAGTAGAGCAACGCCAATTCCTATCAAAAAAGACTGTTGGGTAACGAAATAAATACCACCAACCAAGGCAATGAGCGCGAAAAATAACGTTGGATAGCCCGACATAGGCTTAATTTCTTTTTCTGTTTTCATAGTTAAATTAATTTTTGATTTTAAAGTGATATTATTTTAATATCATATTACAATCAAATTAACGCAATTGTTTTGAGAAAGTTGCTGAAAAATCGAAAAAATTTTCATTTTTTTACAAAGGCAGTTGGCACTCATAGAAAAGAAAAGTCAAAGCATGACAGTAGAATTTGTGATAACAGTAGATTTTTTGTATCTTTGAAAGTATATGGCAGTGCTTTTTGACATTATTCAATCTTGTTTTTTAAGAGTTTAGCAGAGTGCGCCCAGCGACTCTCAGCAAGTTATTAAGTAAGTCTTAGACTTTCGTAAGAAACTGAAAACTAAGAAAGTAGGCTTATTGTACTACCTTTTTGCCACACACTTTTATGCAAATTTGGAGATTTGTAAATAGAACGCCTTAGATACGCTACGCTTAAGTCTAAGGCGAACGGCGAAACTTCAAAGGAGGATTATAAAATGAAAAAGCTTATTGAAGAATTAAAAATAAGGTGGGATAGTCCCAAACTAATAAAACAAAAAGAAGATATTGAAATTCTTTTTAATTGTGTTTTCAATAATGAACCAGCAATCATAGAAAACAACTTTCTTGATATTCCACAAGATATTATTGATTTTTGGAGTATTACTCAAAATGCGTTTTTATTTGTGGATATTATTAATAATCAATGGGGGTTAGAAATATTAAACCCATTAGATGCAATGACAGAAACAAAGAACAACATTTTAGAGAGACCAGAAGATTTTTACAAAACAGATTTAATAATAGGACGGTTTATTGGGGATTCAGACTTATTATTTATTTGTTGTGATAAAACAAGCTTGAATTTTGGTCATATATACGTTGCTTCGCCAATAGATGAGAGAGAAGATTGGTATCATGTTTCAAGTAGTTTTGAACAATTTTTAACCAATTATTTTGATTGTAATGGTAAGAAATTTTGGGAAATCTCTCGTTTTAGTTAAGCTACACCTGTTTGTGGTAGCTCCCAGAAACGCATTTCAATACGTAGAAATAACAGGCTTGTGGGGATTTTGGACAGCAAAACTTAGGGGAAAATTCATTTTTATATCTATTTGATTTTCAGTATTTTAAATAGCCTGTTATAAGAAGATTTAAGCATACCATATCTACTGCATTTTAATAGCAAGTCTTAGACTTGCGTAAGAAACTGAAAACTAAGAAAGTAGGCTTATCGTACTACCTTTTTGCTAAGCACTTTTATGCAAATCAGAGATTGCAAAGTAAAATGTCATAGAGAAACTGCGTTTTAACTCTACAACAAGCAGGATAAAGCTGAATTTGTAATTCATACAATATGTTGTTAATCAATGAATTACAATTTATTAAATTTTCTCTTTTTTTATTAGCCCAAGCCCAAAGATTTTGAGGCATTATTCACCACATCTATCAAAAAACAAACAAGTTTTCTCTTTCACCTATATTAAATTCTGCATTTTTCTGTAATTTTAAGCCCATAATGGATAACCAATTCATGCTTAGTTAGAATATCAATGAAAATGCACTTTCCCAAACTCAAAAAAATTGCCTTGTATTCCCTGTTTTTTCTTGCCTGCGCTTGCGCCCCCAAAGAGGAAAGCAAGGAAATAAAAACTGCTGAAAAAGAGGAAGTTACTCCTCCAAAGGAAACTTTATTTTCCCTTTTATCTCCCGAAAAAACCAAGATTTATTTCCAAAATACGCTGGAAGAGGGCTTGAACACCAATATTTTGATGTACGAATATTTCTACAACGGTGGTGGAACAGCAACGGCAGATTTCAATGGAGACGGTTTGATAGACATTTATTTTGTATCGAACATGAGCGAAAATAAGTTTTATCTAAACAAGAAAAACCTTGAATTTGAGGACGTTACAGAAGTTGCCAAAGTAGGTGGAGAAAAAAGACCTTGGAAAACGGGCGTAACCACTGTGGACATCAATGCAGACGGAAAATTGGACTTGTACCTTTGCTATTCGGGTGCCTTACCTGCGGAAAAGCGCAAAAATCAACTCTTTGTAAATCAGGGAAATAATGAAAAAGGAATCCCAGTTTTTGAGGAAAAAGCAGAGGAATATGGGCTTGCAAGCATGGGTTTCAGCAACCAAGCCTACTTTTTTGACTGCGACAACGACCGCGACTTGGATATGCTCCTGCTCAACCACAATCCTAAGAATCTGCCCTTGCTCAACGAGGTCAGTACAGCAGAATTTATGAAACAAGATAGTCCAGATATGGGGCTTCGCTTGTTCAAACAAGACAAGGGAAAATTTACAGACATGACCACCAAAGCGGGTATCAGTGGCTCGGCGCTAAGTTACGGTTTGGGTTTGGGCATTTCCGATTTTAACAATGACGGCTATGCTGATTTTTACGTTTCCAACGACTATTCTGTGCCTGATTATCTTTATATGAACAACAAAAATGGCACTTTCACCAACCAACTTCCCAAGTCCATTGGGCATACAAGCCAATTTTCTA
>JALOMS010000653.1 GCA_025455345.1 Thermoflexibacter sp.
TTTATTAATTTTTGTACAAATGTGGTTAAGATGGACTTATCCAAGATTACGCATAGACCAATTAATGACACTCTGCTGGAAATATCTGACTCCCTTTGCTATGCTTTTTTTGATACTTTGCGCGATATGGAAGTTATTAGTAATTTTATAAAAGTATTCAGTAATTAATCCAAATACCTGAATAAAACCCAAAATATGCTTTTTTTGATGATTTCCGTATTTTTAATCAATCATAAGTCTTGTTTCTAATATCTCTCTGAATTTCCGCAAAATAGCAATGATTTTAAGCAAGTCTTCTCTGTCAGTAGCGGCGTAAGGATTGGAAACACAATAATCCTTTCCTTCCATAACTACAAAACGACAAATTGCACCAACTACTTCCATTCCATACAAAGGTTTATCATCCTTATTTTTAACTTGTGCAATCAGAAAAGCCTCTAAAAGCTGTGCCATAGAATCTCCTGATGGATTTTTATTGGGTTTATATTCCTGAAAATGAAAATAAGGCGTTTTATAAACATCAAGTAACCCTTTGGCTATCATAAAATCAGATTTGACGGTGAGTCTTTTGCCTTCTACTGTGGCAGAAATGGTTTTATCAAAATAAGTAACAATATTTTTCCCTGAAACCAAATAGCCTAACTCGATAATATGGGCAAGGAATTTCATTTTCAAATCTTCTTCACTCCAGCCAATGATGTTGTTCTGTGCTTCTCTAAGTTTTCTATCGAAAAGAGTCTGCTCAAATAAGTCAAGTGTGGGCATATCTACACTGAGCCACTCTTTTAGCAAGGGTGTTTCATATTCAGCAATACGATTTAGGTTGAACATCAAGATTAAATCAGCCTCTTTGTACTGCTTGCCTCTTGGCTCGTCTTCGTCATCTATGTATCTTTTCCTTTTTGCCATAGAAATATCTACTTTTTTCACAAATCTAAGCAAATTTTCTCTTTAATCCAAATAGCTCGGCAAAGCACCAAAATATGCCTTTTTTGCATCTTCTGTTGTGATTAACACCTGATTGTCCACCGTAAAATAGTTGTCTTTGGTAACTTTTCCCAAGAATAAGTAATCAGTTTTGCAGTTTTCTTCAAATGCTTTTTGCTGTTCTGGCTTTACGGAAACCACTACTCGGCTCTGGCTTTCTCCGAACAAGAAAGCGTCTTTGCGGTAAGTGGGCGAAGTGAACACATTGAAACCCAAACCTTTGTGCATAGCAGACTCTGCCAAGGCAATAAAAAGACCACCATCAGAAATATCATGAGCAGATTGGATTAACTTGCTCTTTATCAGATATTTGATAACTTGCTGTACACCATGCTCATAGTCCAAGTCAAACATAGGCGCAGGAGATTCTTTCACCTTGCAGTAAGAATATAGGTATTCTGAACTTGAAATGCAGTTTTTGGGCAAGCCAATCAAGTAAATCAAATCGCCTTCATTTTTAAAACTCAACGTCATTTTGTTTTCTACTCCCTCTAAAAGCCCTAACATTCCGATGGTTGGGGTTGGGTTCACTGCAAGATGGACTGCCGCCCCCCCTGTTTCCCCCCCTACTGGGGGGACGGAAGGGGGGCTGGCTGTTTGGTTATAAAAACTCACATTCCCCCCTGTTACAGGCGTTCCAAACTTTTCACAAGCCGTTTTCATGCCTTTGACTGACCCTACAAACTGCCAATAAACCTCTGGTAAATAGGGATTTCCAAAGTTTAGGTTATTGGTAATGGCGGTAGGTTCACCACCTGCACACACCACGTTGCGCGCCGCTTCCGAAACGGCAATCATACAACCTATTTCGGGGTCTGCTTTCACGTAGCGTGAGTTGCAATCTACTGTAATGACTATATTTTTATCTGTGCCTTTTACGTTTACTACGGCGGCATCGGAAGGCTCGTTTACGCCTGTAAATGCCGTTCCTACCATAGAGTCATACTGCTCGTAAATCCATTTTTTAGAAGCAATGTTTGGGTGAGCAAGCAAGTGCTTGGCGATTTTTACGTAGCCTTCGGGGTTGGGTTCTTCTATTTTATTAATATCAAATTTTTTATATGCTTGATAATAAGCAGGTTCACTCCATTCTCTGTGATAAACGGGTGCGCCACCGCCCAAGACCAAATCTTCCGCAGGTACGTCCGCTACCAACTCCCTATTCATGTAGAAATGCAAGCGTTTGGTATCCGTAACCACACCAATTTGGGCGCAATTCAAGTCCCACTTTTCAAAAATCGCCTTCATTTCGTCCTCTTTCCCTTTTTTCGCCACAATCAACATTCTTTCTTGTGATTCGGAAAGCAAAATCTCGAAAGGTTTCATATTTTCTTGACGCATAGGCACTTTGTCTAACCAAACTTCCATGCCATGCTCTCCCTTAGCACTCATTTCGGAGGTAGAGCAGATGATTCCTGCCGCTCCCATGTCTTGGATACCTATGTAAAGTTCTTTGTCTATGATTTCCAAAGTAGCTTCTAACAAGAGCTTTTCTTGGAAAGGGTCGCCCACCTGTACGGAAGGTAGTTTTTCTGCCGTTTTTTCAGAAATATCTTCCGAAGCAAAAGTAGCACCATGGATACCGTCTTTGCCTGTTGCCGAACCTACAATAAATACAGGATTGCCTACTCCGTAAGATGTTGCTTTTGCTACTTTGCCCACTTTCACAATTCCTGCGGAAAAAGCGTTCACCAGAGGATTTACATTGTAGCAATCATCAAAATAGACTTCTCCCCCTACGGTCGGGATTCCGAAAGAATTGCCGTAGTCGCCAATGCCTTTGACTACGCCCTTGACTAACCACTTTGTTCTCTCCAACTCTAAGTTCCCAAATCTCAATGAGTTAAGTTGAGCAATAGGTCTTGCGCCCATCGTAAAAATATCTCTGTTGATACCGCCCACACCCGTAGCTGCCCCTTGGTAAGGCTCGACTGCGGAAGGGTGATTGTGCGATTCTATTTTGAAGCAACACGCCAGCCCATCACCAATATCGACCAAACCTGCATTTTCTTCGCCCGCCTTCGCCAGCATACGCGGGGACTCCTTGGGCAGGGTTTTGAGCCAGACGATAGAGTTTTTGTATGAGCAGTGTTCTGACCACATCACTGAAAAAATACTCAACTCGGTGAAATTAGGCGTTCTGCCCAAAATTTCTTTGATTTTTT
>JALOMS010000654.1 GCA_025455345.1 Thermoflexibacter sp.
AGATAAGGAAAAGGCTTTATTTTGTCATTATCGTTCTTGTCTTTGTGGTGAGAAGACGTTTTTGCCGCAGTCGCAGGAATTTTTGAGTAGCTTGCGTAGGTATTGGTCATGCCCAAAGGCGTAAAAAGTCGTTCCATAACAAAATCTTCCCAAGACTTTCCACTTACTTTTCTAATGACCTCTCCCGCAGTGATATACATCAAATTTTGATAGACAAAAGAAGAGCGCAAAGAATAAGCCATTGGCACGTAAGACATTCTTTTGAGAATTTCCTCACGCGAGTAGCCAAAGACCCAAAGCAAATCCGCATTGCCAAGACCTGTATTGTGCGTAAAAAGGTCTTTGACCGTAATTTCTTCGGTAACGTAAGGATTAGAGAGTTTGAACTCGGTGAGAATGTCAGAAACCTTGTCCGTCCATTTGATTTTTCCCTCGTCTATCAACATAGACATACAAACTGCCGTCATTGCCTTAGTCGTAGAGGCGCAAGTGGATAGCGTGGAAGTTGTATAAGGCACATTATCAGCAATATTCTGCACTCCGTATCCCTTTTTCAGCACGATTTCCCCATTTTTAACCACGACTACTGACAGCCCTGGGGTTTGCCACATTGCCAAGCCTTCTTGTATATATTTGTCAAAAATAGTAGCCCACTGTGCGGCAGACAAACTGCCCTCTTTTGCTTTTTTATTTTGGGCAAAAGACTTAGCAAGTGAGAGTTGTAAAACCAAAAGAAGAAAAAGAATTTTATATTGCATATTTTGAAGGTATTGAGTATTGGGAAATGATGAATTGCGAAATTACAAATTATCGTAAGCTATCAATCAAATTCTTAAAAAAATATTTCATTACCAATTTCATATTTTTTAGCCCTCAAAATTAAATTTTTAAAATATTTCGCTAATTTCTTGCAAAATTTAAAAACTTGTCCTTACCTTTGCCCTACCTATTCAAACATGAATGGTTTATAAAGAACGAAGCGAGAGAACAGGCTCTATGACCTTCTGGCAACCTCTGGGAACTTTCCCAAATAGAACGGTGCCAAATCCTGTCCAAATTTTGGATAATATAAACTGATTAAAAATGAACACACAAATACTAAGTCTTACTACAAATTTAAGTTCGGATTCCCAAAAATCCACTCTGAAAACCACTTCTTATATTTCATCACTTACTTTTCAGCACTTCTGTTGTTGCTGTTGTTGTTGCTAATTCCCACGATTACGTACCTTATTGGCTAATCACAAACAAGTCTTCCCAAAAAAGACTTACAAACTCTTGTGTATCAATACAATTATCAGTTACCAATTATCAGTAAGCAGTAATCAATTATCAATAAAATACAAATTATCAACAACTAACAACAAGCAACTAACAATCAAGCTATCAACAACTAACAACAAGCTATCAACAACTAACAACAAGCTATCAACAACTAACAACAAGTAATCAACAACTAACAACCAACAACAAGCAACTAACAACTAAAAAATGGAGCAAGAAATATCATACTTACAAACTACACTAACAAACAAAACCATCGTAGAGAAGCTGTCCTTTTTGGCGGAAAATTTCAAAGGAAAGGTCGCTTTCTCTACTTCCTTGGGGCAAGAAGACCAAGTCATTACAGATTTAATTTTTAAGAATAATATTGATATTCAGGTATTTACGCTTGATACAGGCAGGCTTTTCAACCAAACTTACGACCTCTTGGATTTGACCATTGCCAAGTACAAAAAAAACATCAAAATCTATTTCCCTGAAAGCGCACAAGTAGAGGAGTTTGTGAATACCAAAGGGCTAAATAGTTTTTACGAATCCGTAGCAAACAGAAAGGAATGTTGCGCCATTCGCAAGGTCTATCCACTTAAAAGAGCATTGAAGGAAGTAACTATCTGGGTAACAGGTCTGCGCGCTGACCAGTCAGCCAATCGCTTGGAAATGAAGGAGTTTGAGTGGGACGCTAATTTCAAATTGATAAAATATAACCCCCTCATTGACTGGTCTTTGGAGCAAACAGTCAGTTATTTGAAAGAAAATAAAGTGCCGTATAACCCCCTGCATGAGCAAGGTTTCGTGAGCATAGGTTGCGCCCCTTGTACACGCGCAATTGCCGAAGGCGAAGACATCAGAGCGGGACGTTGGTGGTGGGAAAGTTCGCAAAAAGAATGTGGGCTACACGCTAAGTAGTTATGAGTTATGAGTTTTGAGTTGTTAATTATGAATGAGTTGCAAGTGATTTAACGAAAATAAATGCTCTTTGTATTCAGTTCCATAGGAACTTGCGTTTTGTAAAATCATGCAACTATACATTAATATAAAGCCTCGTAGAGGCGAAACAATTAAGAAACACCATAGGTGTTAAATATTGGTAGGAAGTGCATTTGAATAAGAATTGCTACTCCGTAAGGAGTTGAATAGTAAGTTAATAATTAAACTCCATACGGAGTTTTGTAGGATTTTTAAACCTCTCTATCTGATGAAACTTGCTATTGGTCAGAATTACTACAAGCTACAAAATTAATTGAAAATGAGGTATTTGAGATTTTACACAAAGACTGTAATGAATTACTTAAAATTATAAAAAGTATTATTATCACTTCTAAGTAAAAGTTGCAGAAGGATAAAGAAAAAAATAACTCATAACTTATAACAGTCCAAATATGTCGTCTTACTTAAAATTTTTAGAAAGCGAATCTATCCACATTATCAGGGAAGTAGCGGGTCAGTTCAAGAAACCTGCCTTGCTATTTTCGGGTGGCAAAGATTCTATCACCTTAGTTCGCTTGGCGCAGAAAGCATTTTTCCCTGCGAAAATTCCTTTTCCGCTTTTGCACATAGACACAGGGCATAACTTCCCTGAAACCATAGAGTTTAGGGATAAATTGGTGAAAGACTTGGGCTTGGACTTGGTCGTGCGCTACGTGCAGGACGCAATAGACCAAGGAAAAGTAGTAGAAGAAAAAGGAAAATACGCAAGCCGTAACTACTTGCAAACCAATGTTTTATTGGAGGCAATAGAAGAATTAGGTTTTGACGCTTGTATGGGTGGTGCGCGCAGAGATGAGGAAAAAGCAAGAGCAAAAGAGCGCATTTTCTCCGTCAGAGATGAGTTTGGGCAGTGGGACGCAAAACGCCAAAGACCTGAA
>JALOMS010000655.1 GCA_025455345.1 Thermoflexibacter sp.
TTTAAGCCTCGTAGAGGCGTAAGGTTGAACTCATAGAAGTTCATAATACTATGATTAACAACATTTTCTACCAATATTTAACAGCGCAATGCAATTGCCAATTGGTGTTATTTTAATTAGTAAGATATCTAATTTAGAATAAAATAAATAGTAAAGAAAGGGCAAATTTATAACTAATTTTTTAGAAAAAGTACAGAAGGATTTATTATTCCAAAATTTGCTATTAATATTGCAAAGAATAAGAAAAACATGAGTATTACCTTAGATAAAATCCAAGAACCTATCGCAGTAGAAATGGCAGAATTTGAAAAGAAATTTCGAGATTCTGTGAAGACTAACATTTGGGTTTTAGATAATATCATGAAATACATCATCAAAGGCAAAGGCAAGCAAATGCGCCCTATGTTTGTGTTTCTAACCGCAGGTATGTGTGGACAGATTCGCGAAGAGACTCATAGAGGAGCGGCATTGATAGAATTACTGCACACAGCAAGTTTGGTGCATGATGATGTCGTAGATGATTCGTATTACAGACGTAGTTTTTTCTCTATCAATGCGCTTTGGAAAAATAAAATGGCAGTCTTAGTTGGAGATTATTTACTCTCTCGTGGTTTATTGCTTTCTGTGGACAACCAAGATTTCGAGTTATTAAGGATTGTTTCCAATGCTGTGCGTGAGATGAGTGAGGGAGAGCTTTTACAAATGGAAAAATCTCGTTCTTTGAACATGACCGAAGAGGTATATTTTGATGTAATCAGACAAAAAACCGCAACTTTGATAGCCTCTTGCTGTGGGGTAGGAGCAAGCTCGACAGGGGCAAGCAAAGAAATAGTAGATAAAATGATACTATTTGGAGAGAAAATAGGGATTGCCTTCCAAATCAAAGATGACCTTTTTGACTATGGAACAGCAGAAATAGGCAAGCCCGTGGGCATTGATATAAAAGAGAAAAAAATGACCTTACCGCTTATTTATGCCCTGAATCATGCGAGCAAAAGTGATAAAAGACATATCATAAACCTGATAAAAAATGAAAGTGAAAATCCTAAAAAGATAGCAGAAGTGATTGACTTTGTCAAGAAATCTGGTGGAATCTCTTACACTCATCAAGTGATGGAACAATATTATCAGCAAGCAGAACAAATCCTTATTGACTTTCCCGAATCCGCATATAAGACATCTCTCAAGGAATTAGTGAGATTTACCATTGAGCGTAATAAATAGAGATTTTCCTTAAAACAAGTATTACCTTGTCTATCAATGTACTATGATTTTTTTCCTACTGCCCAAGAAGATTTGTCTATGTGATAAATAAAGTTGATAACAGTACCTACGCCATGATACTCTTTGGCTAAAGTACCTACCTTGACTGCTCCTAATTTTTCTGTTGCTTTTTGCGAGCGAATATTAGACTCTCCAATATGAAGTACAATAGTCTCTACAAAATTGAAGGCATAATCTATCATCAAAGACTTTAAGGCGTAATTATAAACTCCTCCCCAATATTTTCTTGCCAAAAACGTATAACCAATAGCAATAGATTTGTGTACAGCGTCATATTCATAATACCTCGAATTTCCTATGATTTCATCGTTTTGAGCGTCTCTAAAGAGAAAAGAGGCTTCAGATTGCATCGCATCATCAAAGAATGATTGGAAAACATCTCTTTGATAGCGAGTTTTGACGGGGTGTTGCTCCCAAATTAAGGGGTCTGAGGCAACCTGATAAAGAGGTTCGAAATCTTCTTGTTTCAGGGGAATAATTTTTACTAATTTATTTTGGAGGGTTGGCTGTAAGTTGATTGACATAATTTTAAAAAATGTTTATAAAAAATAGCCTATTCCTCATGCAGTTTTTCTCACAAAGGGTGAGTACAGCAAACGGAATAGGTTTTGACAAATTGAATACTAAAAAAATAAAAATCAATTAATTAGTATATGGAATTAGATTGATGACTAGATTAGTATCAGCCATATATTCTTCTCCACTTTCTTTCATATCTACATCATGCGCTTTGTAGTACCAATTGACGGTTACTTGTCCATGGTTATTTCTTTGATAATCTTCGAGTAGGTCAAATATTTCTAAAAAGCGACGTGAAGTATTGGTATTAAAATAGGTCATCTTGAAGTTCATCGTAACCTTCTGATTGGGTATCTGCAAAAATTCATACAACCAATCAAATACAGGTTGATAAAACTCAACAGAATACTCATGGAAAGATTCGCCTGATATGCTTAACTCTCCTGTATCTGCTTTAAAACGTATTTCTGGTATAAAATGGTCTGGTGGGTTATAAAAATCTTCCATTGTTGCTAAATAGTCCCAAGGGTTTTATTTATTCTTACACAAAGTGTTAAAAAAGCATTTTGTTTATCACTATCGTTAATTACATAAGTCAGAGGATTGCCTGACTTACGTACCATATCTATCAAGCCTAAGCCCGCACCTTTGCTATCCTCCACAGAAGGATTACGACGTTGCTCTTTATAATATAGTTTGAGACCATCGTCATCTAACTGATTGATATAATCACAACGCTCCGTGATGGGCTTTATTTTTCTACTATCCATTCTATTGCCCGAACAGACAATGTAATGCTCATTGGTTTCCCCAATAGCAATGATGCCAACTCCTACCTCTTTTTTGTCTTTTTCAGAGTAAGACTTTTCAGTAGAATAATGGTAAATATTTTGGGCAAGTTCAATGACCAAGCCAAACAATCGCTTTGCAATCATTTCGTTGTCATTTCTTCTCCTTAAACTCAACCCAATTAGAGAAAGCAAGTCTTGAGAAATCATTCCCTGAAATGCTAAGGAGATTCTATTTTCTCTAAAGTCTGAATAAAACTTATAATTGCTGAATTTTTCTTCCATAGAAAAAACCCTTCAAGCATGAAAATTTGATGAATTGTGCTTTGGGTGTAAACCTGATAAATGAACCAATATGATTCAACGTCCAAAAATAACAAAATTGTAATGAAAATGTCAATAGCTATGCTAAAAATTAGTTTAATAAATTTTTTTAACCTCTAAAATGAGTGTTTTATGTCAATACTGAGCGGTATATTTTTTGTGGGGCTTGGAGAGTTGTAAAAATAGCGTTTATTTTGGGTTTTCCACAACTTACAAAATGGACACCATCTTC
>JALOMS010000656.1 GCA_025455345.1 Thermoflexibacter sp.
CAAGGATTGATGGACGCGTTTTTACCCAAGAGCAAAACAGTAACGGAAATCATTTCACCAGCATAGTGCCAAGTATTGCTTACCGCAAACATTTTGGCAAAGATACTTTCTGGCGCATGGGCTTTACACCTGTCTTTAATCAAGCCACTACCTTGCCTTGGCTTGGGTTTAGCTTAGGAAGGCAATTTTGAAGTTTTGTAGAACGCTAATCATTTATAAAAAAATAAGATAGAAGGCATGGCATTTTTCAAAGGTGTAAATTTGTTACTTTTGCTCCCTACGCTTTCTTTTTTAATCCCCAATGCTTTGAAATATTTTTTTAATGATGACTATGAGTTGGGGACCCAACTGATACAAGCGTAACGCTTGTATCTAAAAAGGGTTCAAGGCTTAGCCTTGAACCAGTAAGAGAATAATGAAATCCCTATTTATGCTATTGTAAGTATTGGTGATGGCTGGCAAATAGGGAAGTTAGATGGTATGATTATTCACCAACACCCATTGAGTTTGGACTTGGCAAACGCAAACCAACTGCTGGGTGTATTGGATTTCATCTTTGCAGATTGTGTACGCACTGCGGAGAGGTTTAATATGTATTGATATAAATTATTGTAAAATAAGTTGCTCACTTCCTTAGAAAAAATGAATAAAATGATAAAAAAAATCGCCAAACTGGATAGTGGGCAGTTGCAGGCATACCGCGATAGTGAGAAAAATTACTTGGACTTTACCGCTTCTTTGGAAACATCTTTTAACGAAGGAAAAGTGGAAGGCAAGATGGAAGAAAAAGTAGAAGTAATAAAAAACGGTCATATTGCAGGGCTTCCCATAGACATTTTAGCAAAACTGACACAACTCACCGAAGAACAAGTAAAACAGATTTTAAGAGAAATAGGCTTAGGGTAGATAGGATATTCCAAAAAATAGCATAAGATAACATAGAAAATAAGGTGATTAAAACTTCACCAAAACTTAAATTTTCATTCATTACTTGTTTGTATTTTTTCATTTCTTTTGTGAAAATGTAACATTTAAATGACACGAAAGCAAATGCTTGACAAACAAAGAATTGATGACGTTTTTGCTCTTTTTGACCTCTACGGCGCAGAGGACTACATTGGCGAGCCTGTTTCTCAGTTAGAACACGCCTGCCAATCTGCACAATTAGCTGAAAATGAAGGCTATGACGAGGAGGTAATCTTAGCGGCACTCCTGCACGACATTGGGCATTTGTGCGCCCATACGCAACATTACGAGCGCATGGAAGGTTTTGGCGTAAAATCCCACGAGCAGATTGGTGCGGACTACCTTCGCCGACATGGTTTCTCTGAAAAAATAGCGCAATTGGTTGAAAATCACGTCAGAGCAAAACGCTACCTTACTTTTAAATATCCAGAATATTACCACAATCTTTCAGAAGCAAGCAAGAAAACCTTAGCGTTCCAAGGCGGAAAAATGACTGAAAATGAGGCAGTTGCTTTTGAAAATGAGGAACTATTCGCTACCTCTATCAAGATGAGAACTTGGGACGAGAAAGCAAAAGAAACAAATGTGCCTCTGCCTGATATGAACAAGTACAAAGAGATGGCACTGCGATTATTCGGAAACAAGTTTTAAAGAATTTATGAGAAGCATAGCAAAAAATAAATGTTTTTTGTTCCAGACTGGAAGTCCCGTTAGGGACACGAGTTTTGTAGAAAAACAAGTTAAGTTTAGAATATAAGTCCCATAGGGACGTAACTATTTCATTAGCAAATATTTGTATTTCCCCTACGAGATTTATATGTTGTTCTAAAATCCCATTTTTTACAAATATATCGTCCCAGACTGGAAGCTCCTAATGGGACTTTAATACAAAGAATGTTTAGAAAAGTTGAATTACTTAAAAGTATCAGATAATTGATTTTGAAAGATTTATAATCATAAACACTAACAAACATGAAAACATTTTTTACACTTTTGAGTGTTTTATTTTTTCCATTTTTACCTGCTTTTGCCCAATTCCAAATCAAAGGAAAAATCTATGACAGCCAAACCAAGCAAAGCATTGAAAGGGCAAATGTGGTCGTTTTGCAAAGTTCTATTGGGGTGGCAAGTGATAAGGAGGGAAGTTTTGAACTACAAATCAATGATTTTCAGAAGGTTATTTTAAATATTTCTTGCATTGGCTATGAGAGCAAGCAAGTAACAATCACGGCAAGCGAAACCGCCACAAATTTGGAAATAGCCATGACTCCCTTTATCATTTCACTGAATAAAGAGGTGATAGTCAGTGCGAACCGCTACGAACAGCACCAATTTGAAACTACCCAAACAAGTACGGTGGTTTCTTCTACCCAACTTTTTCAGAATGCCTTGCGCTCTACTCCTGAGATTTTGACGGGAATTACAGGCGTTTTTGTGCAGAAAACCAATCATGGCGGCGGCTCACCCTTTGTCAGAGGCTTAACAGGACAGCAAACCTTGCTGATGATTGACGGAATCCGCTTAAACAATGCGACTTTTCGCTCTGGACCCAACCAATATTTTAATACCATTGACCCCTTGGTTTTAGAAAGAATAGAAGTGGTAAGAGGCTCTGGTTCAGTGCAATACGGCAGTGACGCGATTGGGGGTATGGTGCAAGTCCTTACCAAAACACCTGCATTTACAGATAAACTCAAAGTCAGTGGAAACCTCTACGGAAAACTGATGAGCAACGGCATGGAACAAAGCACAAGGGGCGAGATGAGCCTTTCCAATCAGAATTTTGCTGTGCAAACAGGGCTTTCTTACCGCAATTTTGGAGATATGCTTGCAGGAGGCGACAAGGGCAAACTCGCCCCCACAGGTTACAACGAACTTGCCTTCAATACCAAAGCACGTATTCGCCTCTCTCACAAGTATTTACTGACAATGAACTACCAATATGTGGAGCAAAACGAAGTCCCTCTTTACCATAGAATTGTCTTGGAAAATTATCAATCTTCTTTCTTTGACCCGCAGGACAGACAACATTTCTACACCAAATTGGCAGGATTTTACAGAAATAAGTTTTTCCAAAAAGTAGAATTGACGTACAGCTATCAGTTTACCCACGAAGGCAGATTTAATCGCAGAAACCAAAGCCAAACTACTGTATATGAAGCAGATAAAGTAAGAACC
>JALOMS010000657.1 GCA_025455345.1 Thermoflexibacter sp.
AACAGGTTCATTATTGAGGAATTCTGCACCTTTATAATCTTCTGTTACGACCCAATAGGTATTGTATTCTTCCTCCGTAACTAACTGAATATCATCAATAAAATGCTCAATCAAAACCTCATTTTCATATTCTTCCTCTGACTGGCTTTCGTCCACGTGTTGGTTTTTAGAATACAAGGAATGATAAGTCATAAAATATGTATTACCTTGTTTTTCAAATACTTGTACTTGTTTGTATTTACTATACACATTGTAAAAAATTTCTTTTTCGCGCAAAGAATCATACGCCTGTGCGTAGTGAATAAAAACGGGGTCGTATTCCATTTCTATCTTTCTCACTGCAAAATCACCATCACTTATGTATAGATTGCCCTCGCAAGAAAGGTAAGGCTCTTTGTCAGTTGTAAAAGCTATTTTGTACAAATATTCTTTACCAAACTGGTTGTATTCCAATGCTTTAAATTCAAATTTTGCTACATTCATCATATTAAAAAGCATACTTCTCTGCCCAATCCAATCGTGGTTTTTCTGCAAAGTAATGTCAATAATGGGCATATATTTCTTGAATTTAGAAAAATCTTCGCTTGCCCGCAACTGATTTACTTTCAGTGTTTTATAGCTTTCAGGTGAGTAGCCTCCTCTCCAAAGAGTAGTAATGTTTGCCTCCGTCAATCTGCTGTAAGCACCTGTGTCTTTGGCTACTTCTCGGTACAAGTAGTTGTAAGAAAAAGACTGATTGGTATAATTTTTATCCAAATTGGCAATCACTTTTTTAATGATACTTAGCGATGTTTCCTCCCTTTTTCCATCTATCACGATGGCTTTCAGTTGATAAATATCTTCTTCTAAATAAATTATTAAATTACTGATATTCTTTGGTTTATCAGTATCAATAACATATTCAAAGTTTTTATAACCTACAAAGGAAAACCGTAATTTCCTTGTCAATTTTTCTCCTGCTTGGAAGTACAACTTGAACTGAAAATCTCCATTTTGGTCAGTAACTGCCAAGTTAGACCTCTGGTGCGTGATATGGACGAATGGAATGGATTGATTAGTTTTTTTGTCCAAAACCTTGCCTGTTATAGTGATTTCTTTGGTATTTCTTTGTGCATAAGAAATATTACAAAATATTGATAATAAAAGTATTATGATTATATTTCTCATAAGAATTAAAATTATATTTTTTATGTTTACGTTGGTGGTGGAAACTTAATTAACTTTTAAAAAGATATTTCTGTTTTCCATAGTATCTGCATATATTTCATTCATTTTCAGTGTTTTATCTTTGTTTTCTGAAAATCTGATTTTGAACAAAGGCAGTAAACGATTGTTGAAATAAAAACCATTTTGATACGCCGTTTCGCAGAGGAAAGTTCTATCACCAATTGGTATAAGTTTTATCCACTCATTTTCACCTCTTCTCAGGTATAAAGTATTGTCTTTCAATAGGATTTGCCTATCTTTCTCATAATTACCTATCAATCGCTCTGCATTGACTTTCCAAGCTGTATTTTTAACATTTACATTATTTTTTAAATTCAGTAAAGTTTCTTGAAAATCAATGACTTGCCTTGCATTATAGTCTGATTCTTCTTTGATTTTTTGCTTCAAAGCATAGAGGTGGGCAAAACGCACAAGCGTATCCGTAGAAAACACATCTGGCGCAAAGCCTTTGCCTATCCAAGAAGTATCCGAAGCGGGTAAAAGTATCTCATTTTCAGGGAGATTTACTTCTAATGTACCTATGATAGACTTGTCGCTTCGCAACATATACACTACTTC
The DNA here is from genome assembly GCA_025455345.1 of Thermoflexibacter sp. Lineage (GTDB taxonomy): Bacteria > Bacteroidota > Bacteroidia > Cytophagales > Thermoflexibacteraceae > Thermoflexibacter. Next base: position 1,786 of record JALOMS010000657.1, read on the forward strand.
TGAACTTCCATTGCCAAAAACAAATTCTAAGGTGTTTTTAGGCTCTTTGGTCAGGTTCGCTATTCCTGCGGTTGTTTCTCCAATCAGTTTTACGTTAGGGCAATGCTTTTTCAATAAATGGATTAGCAATTCGGCACAACCCTTTGTTTGTCTGCTTATTAGAAGATAAATTTGTTTATTTTGAAAAGAAAACTCTGTTTCCTTTGATTGGAAAGGTGTAAGTTCAATGCTTGCGCTTTTTTCCTTATTTTTTGCTGGTATTTTTTCTGAAAAAGAAGCAATTGGTGTTTTTTTAGGCATGAAATAAGAAGCAAACTCTGCAAGAGGCTTGGGCTGTCCTTCTGTGAAATTGGATAGGTCAAGTATCAGATAATCAGTATTTTTAAAGAAGGATAGCGCGTTTTGTAGATTGGAAATTGCCTGTTTTTGGTCATAAAAGCCATCAATCCGTAGATAACCAATGCTCCCCTCCAAAAGTTGCACAGCGCGCAGTCCATAATTGGATTCTGCAAACCATTTTTCTTTTTTTTCATCAAGTATATTTCTTATTTTTTTGTTATATGCCTTCCCACGCCAAGAAGGAAAAATTTTATAAATCCACTTTTCTTTCAAATCATTCTCTACTCTTACTACCTGCACGAATTTGGGCATCACTTTCAGATTCTTGTCTTTGGAGAGTCGCAAGAGGTCTTCACTGAGCCTAACTGCAAGTTCCTCATCATAAACTATCTTTTGGTATCGCCGATTTTCATAGTAGAAAATTAAGCTATCAGCGATTGCAGAAGCCTGTTGCGTGTGTATATAGCGTATGCGTATGAGGTCTGCAAGGCGTTCTACGATTTCTCTTTGCTCTTCTTTGTCCATCTTGAAGGATTGGGCAGAAACGGGTAAAATAAATAAAAAGGAGGCAAGCACTAAGATTTGACGCATGGGAAAAAATGTTTTGAATTGATAACTATTCTTATAGTTTATAAACGAGAATAATAGTTTTATGTTTCATTTATCTGCAAAGTATTTTAGAGAAAGGGAAGTAAAGCATTTGAGAATTAAGTGAGGTTACAAATGAATTTTCTTTTTGTATTCAGAACATTTTTATAACTTTGAAAAAGAAAAATAAAATAAAAGCCAATCTTAAAAATTATAGTAAAATAAGTAGTTATGAATTATGAATTATGAGTTATGAGTTATGAGTTAATATAAGGTATTAATAATCAATTACTTAATTAATAACTATAATATAAATTATTTTTGCATAGCTACTTAAGTAATTGAACTTTTCTAAGCGTTCTTTGTATTAAAGTCCCATTGGGACTTCCAGTCTGGGACGATATATTTGTAGAAAATGGAATTTTAGCA
>JALOMS010000658.1 GCA_025455345.1 Thermoflexibacter sp.
GTTGCGGCAATCCAAATATCATTTTTTCCCATGTTCCTTGGTGTAAAGTTAGGTAGGGTACTGCCAAGTTGGAGAGTTTCTTACCATGTGAATCAGTACGTTAGTATCTAAAATATACCTCATTACTTGCGGTGTTTAAGGATACTGATGAGTTGTTCTGCTGATTCTTCGGTGGGTAATTGCCCTATCACTCTTGCCCTATCAAACACATAATTTTGTTCTATACTCTTACTATCCCAAAGTGGTTCGGTAGCCATTTCTTGTAAAACTTCATCTTGAAAAGAGGTCTTTTGAGTAAGCTCTTTCCACAATAGCAAGGCAAGCTCTCTCTTTTCTGTCCAAGAGAGCTGTAAAGCAAGCCCCATAATTTGCTCTGCTGAAAAGCCTATGGGTGTGTATATCACTGATGTTTGCATATCATATAATATTTAGAATTAAAAGTTTTTGTGCTTTAAAAAGTTCCCAATTACTGCCGTCTATTTTCAAAGATACAAAAAATAATATTTTCCTTGCATTTTGACTTTCAAAATTTTACCTATTTTGTTGAGTGTTATCAAAAAAACTCCTCCAAACCGTTGAAAACCTAAGCAGTAGAGTAGAGGCTTTGGAAGGGAAGGGTTAAATTAAACCAACAGATTATCTATAAAATTTACACTAAAAAACATATTGTCAAGGTGTGAAAAATCCTTGTCTGTGGTAATAAGTGCGGCTTCTGCTACTTGTGTGGTTGCGGCAATTTTTTTAGGAAAAAGCGTTACGCTTGTACCAGTAGAAAAAAATAGGTTGTGTTTTTGTATCATTTCCTTCCTCAAAATTACCAAACTTTCTGAAAAGTTTGGTAATTTGTTGGTATCTACCTAATACAGCACTACACAAGGATTAATCGCGTACCTGCCAAATCTATCGCCATACACCGCAATTCCACCTGCTATGCCGTCCTCTGCGGTAAGCCGAATCACCAATTCGCCTGTTTTCTTTGCCGCTTCTATTGCCTCTTTGGGAACGTTGATTGCCACTTTGTAACCATAAGAACCCGCTTCGTTTAGCTTGCGAACCTGCGGTTGGTAGTGCCAAGAAAGCACGCCTCTGTGGTCTGCGGGGTCGTCAGGAAGTTCTACCTGTTGGGCAAAAATGCCGTTCATGCTTACGTTTACTATGCTTGGGAAAAGCGTTTCGTCCGTCATAGGATAGGCGTTGGGGTTCTTGCTTGGGTCAACCCTTGCGCCGAGCATATAGTTATCATCTTTTATTTTTTCTTGGTCTATGTCTTTCACAAACAACTGTTTAGCTCCTAACTCTGCTATAAAAGTCGCACCCTCAAAATTGGTAGTTGGCAGTTTGATTTTGTACTCAAAGTAGCCGCTTCCCGCGCCGTTTACCTTTGCACCTTCCATCACGTTCCACTGTTTTGCCGACCACTTGGCACTGCTAAAATTTTTAGCCTCTACACTTGCTACCTGCGCCTTTTTGCCATTCAACAGCGTAATTTCCGTAGGGGTAGGAGCTTCTACCACAAAGTTCATCACGTTGTGGTGCAAGTCGTTTCCTGCTTGGTCTTGCAGTACGAGCGCAAGCGTAACCACTGCTTTTTCATTGGGCATAGTCAGTTCCAACGATTCTATTTCTTGATTGAGGTAAGGCTTGTAAGGCACTGTTTTGGTTTGTTCGCTCCATACTTTTTTCTGCCCAATCGCGTCATAGCCATACATTTTCACTTTCAAAATCAAGCTACTGCCCAAGTCGTTTCTGCCCGTCATCGAGGAAAGATAAAGCGGAACTTTTACCCTTTCGTTGGGTTTTACAGATTTGCTAATTTCATTGCCTGTGGAAAGATAAATATATGAATGTAAGTCTTTTAGGCTCATGCCTTCTACCATTTCCTCCAATCCTGTAAACTTATTGCTCCTGTCAAAACGCCAATAACCATTCCATTCGTTAATCACGTCATGGTGTTCGGTGTAGAGCCAACCTGCCACTTTGGGGTACTTCCTAAACGTATTCATCATGCGGTGATAGTCCCAAGACCAGTCCACATCTCCCGTACTGCCATCATAGCCCCACACATTGCCACATTCGGAATTGATGTTGGGTTGTTTGCCTTGCTTGTAGCCCGCCTCAAAGTGATGTGTGCTATTTTCGTAGGTGTTGTCTGTCAGCTTTTTAAGGTAGTTTTCCCATTCCCAGCCAGGGAGGTACTCGTGCCAAGAATTGATGTCAGTAACGGTATGCCCTGCGCCACAACAAATCGAATTGTCCTCGATGAGGCGTGTAGGGTCTAATTTTCGCGCTTTTTCCACCATACTCACCACCCATTTTTGGGTTTCGGGTAAGTATTTATGCACCTCTTTTCCATTTTCTTGCATTTTGGTTCGCAGTCCCCAACTTTCATTGAAGATAATCCAAGAGAAAATAGCAGGGTGATTAAAGTCCCTTTCTATCATTCTTGGGAGGTTGCGCTCGCTTTCTTGGCGCGCCTCCGCATTAGGTTCTCCCCAAAAATTAGGCAAATCCGCCATCACCAACACGCCTAATTTATCTGCCCAATAAAGTTTTCTTGGAATGTCAATCTTGATGTGCGTTCTGATTCCATTCAGCCCTATTTGCTTTGCCATCAGGATTTCTTCTTTCATAAATTGGTCGGTCGGGAAGGTATAAAAACCATCAGGGTGATAAGACTGGTCAAGGGTGAGTTGTAAGTACAAAGGCTTGTTATTCAAGGCAATATACGGATAATTGGTATTGGGTAAATCCATAACCGAAATCTTACGCATTCCAAAATAGGTTTTTATTTCATCGTCTGAGTCGCAAACGATTGCAGTTTCATGCAAAAAAGGGTCTTCCAACGTCCAAAGACGAGGGTTGGGTATGTTCACCTCAAAAGTAGCAGAAATAGCGTCTTTGGCGATTTGTTGATTGACTGTAATAGGCTGATTATCAGTTTTAATGGTCAATTTGAGTGGCAGAGATTTTCCTGTTTTGTTGGGTGCAGAAAGATTGACTGTAACTTTTACTTTTTGCTTGTCAATGTCTGGCTCAAAGCGGAAATTGTCCACGTAATTGTTGCCTCTTGCCTCCAAATAAACGGTTTGCCAAATTCCTCTGGCATTGCCGTAGCCCTGCTTTCCGTAAAGGGCA
>JALOMS010000659.1 GCA_025455345.1 Thermoflexibacter sp.
TGACGATGATGGTAATGTGTTATTACATTTTGATAATGGCGCAAAAGGTATTTTGCACGCAAGCCAGATTTGTGTAGGAGATGAGAATAATCTAAATATCCGTGTTTATGGAGAAACAGGGGGCTTAGAATGGCGACAAGAAGAACCTAATACGCTGATAGTAAAACATTTGAGCAAGTCTAAAGAAGTATTTCGCGCTGGAGTAGGTAGTTTGTATCCCTCTACTTCGGCTCATATAAGAGTACCGCCCCCAGGGCATCCCGAAGGATATTTGGAGGCTTTTGCAAGTATTTATAGGAACTTTGCTCGTACACTAAGAAGCCGACTCAAAGGGGAAACTCCTAATCCTCTGTATTTGGATTTTCCTACGGTCGAAGATGGCATCAGAGGAATGGCTTTTATAGAAACCGTAGTAGAGGCTAATAAAAGTCCCCAAAAGTGGTATCCTTTCAAAAAGTATTGATATTTTTTACCTACACAACAGCAAGAAATAGATGCAAAAAGCTCATTTTCTTGCTGTTTTTTTATTTTATAGGAATAAAAAACAAATTTTTCTTTCCTCTTTTCGTTCTAAATACTAATTTCACATAAGATTTTCATTTACAACGACCAATAATCTAAATAGACAATGAAATTTATTCGTTTTTTCCTTGTTTCAGCCCTTACGCTTGCCTTGATTTATGCACTTGACAATAAACAAGAAATTAGGAAATTTCCAATTCCGCCTCTTGGAAAGTTATTAGACCCTTTTGCAGGTTTTTGGAACAATTCAGAACCCAAAAAACCTAAATTTCCTCAAACCCTCCAATTAACAGGACTGAAAGGAAGAGCTACTATTGTTTATGACGACAAACTTGTGCCTCATATATTTGCTGAAAATGACGAAGATATTTATTTCTTACAAGGCTACATTACCGCCCAACATCGCCTTTGGCAAATGGAATTTCAAACACACGCTGCCGCTGGTCGCATTAGCGAAATCGTAGGAGATAGGGCGTTGAATCTGGATAGAGAATCAAGACGCATAGGAATGGTTTATGGAGCGCAGAATTTCATCAAAGTCTTAGATACTATTCCTGAAATAAAAGCGATTGGTGATGCTTATACCAATGGTGTTAATGCCTACATCAAAAGCCTTACTTACAAGGATTTTCCTTTGGAGTATAAAATTTTGGATTATGCACCAGAACAATGGACTAATCTTAAAAGTGGGCTTCTTCTTAAGAGAATGGCATTGACATTGAATAGAGGAGAAGCTGATTTTGAAATGGCTAATGCGCTTAGACTATTTGGGAAACAATATTTAGATGTACTTTATCCTGATATTTTACCCGAACAAGACCCTATCGTAAACCAACCAAACCAATGGAATTTCAAGCCGATACTGCCTCAAACACCTAATTTGAGTCCTAATATCATTGGTGAATATATCAAAGAGCGTTATGCGACACGTCCCAATGAGGGTGTAGGGAGTAACAACTGGGCAGTAGCTGGTACTAAGACCGCTTCAGGCAATGCTATCCTTTGCGATGACCCTCATCTCTCGCTAAGCCTACCCTCTATCTGGTACGAGATGCAGTTACAAACACCTACGATGAATGTATATGGTGTTACCTTACCTGGGTCTCCTGCGGTCATTATAGGTTTTACAGATTCTATTTCTTGGGGAGTTACCAATGCTCAGAGAGATTTGGTGGATTGGTATCAAATCAAATTCAAAGATGATTCCAAAGAGGAATATTTACTTGATGGCAAATATGTAAAAACCCAAAAAGTAATAGAAGAAATCAAAATTAGGGACAAAGAAAGTTTGATGGATACGGTATGCTATACGATTTGGGGTCCTGTTACTTATGATGAAAATTTTGGTACAAAAAATCAGAAAATACCTTTTGCTATGCGTTGGGTAGCCCACGACCCATCTATGGAGCTATTGACTTTTCATAAACTTAATCGTGCTAAGAATTACAATGATTTTTTGGATGCCTTACAATATTATAGCTCTCCCGCCCAAAATTTTGCTTTTGCTTCTGTCAAGGGAGAAGTAGCGATGTCTATTCAAGGCAAATATCCTATCAAGTGGAAAGGACAAGGTAAATTCCCTCTCGACGGTACACAGTCTTCGCAAGCATGGCAGGGTTTTATCCCTACTTCGCAAAATGTAAATCAATACAATCCAAGTCGTGGGTTTGTCAGCTCAGCAAATCAGCACCCCGCAGATAGTACCTATCCTTATTATGTGAATGCAAATAATTTTGAACACTATCGCAACCGCCGTATCAACAAAGTATTAGATAGTTTGAAAAATATTACTGTGGAAGACATGAAACGCCTACAAAATGACAACTATAACTTACAGGCTTCGGAGAGTCTTCCCTATTTTTTAGCACAGCTTAATCAAGCAGAACTGACACCAGAAGGCAAAGAAGCATACAACATTCTCTCCCAATGGAACTATTACAATGACCCTATGCTTTCTGCTCCCGTATATTATGAGGTATGGTGGAAGAAAATACAGCCGTTGGTATGGGACGAGATGATAAAGAAAGATATTATGCTGGTGATGCCTGACAGATTTAACACCATCAAATTGTTAAAAGAAAAACCAAGCATGGAATTTATGGACATCAAAGAAACGCCAGCCAAAGAAACGGCAAAAGAGGTAATCCAAATAGCGTTCAAATCTGCCATAGATAGCATTGCCAATTGGAAAAAAGCAAATCCAGATATGCCAATGCAATGGACATATTTCAAAAATACAACCATCGTCCACCTTGCACAACAACTTAAGCCCTTTAATAAAGTAGCCCTGAACGGTGGGAATGCTGGCATAGTGAATGCAACAAGTGGGCGAAATGGTCCCTCTTGGCGCATGATAGTAGAAATGGACAAAAGTGGTGTTAAAGGATTGGGAGTATATCCGGGTGGTCAGTCGGGTAATGCTGGAAGCTATTTCTATGATAGCATGGTAGATTATTGGGAAAGAGGAGAATACTATCCTCTTTTATTTCTCAAATCTCCTTCAGAAAAACACAAGAGAATAATGCTCAATCAAACCGTAGAACCTAAAAAATAGAGTTGTTTATTTTATTGATTTAAAAATAGTTGCACAATGAAGTTTATCTTAAA
>JALOMS010000660.1 GCA_025455345.1 Thermoflexibacter sp.
TTCTTTCTCAGATTACTATGGATTTGGCAAGCAAGAATTTGGCAAATAATGATACGATTTATCGAATCGCCCAAGGCAGGTATGAGATGGGTAAAATTGCTGAAAATGAGTTGTTACAATTAGAATTGGGCGTAATGAATGCTTCACAACAACTTTCGCAATCGCAGCTGGACTTTCAGAATAACTTACTTTCTCTCAAAAACTTCTTGGGTAATAAAGCAAACTTAGGCGATTTTACTTTGACAGCACCAGAAGAAACTCCCGACTTTGACATAGATGAGCAAGTAGCAATAGAGCAAGCCAAAGCCAACAGAGAACGCTATATTTCCTTCAAACGTAGAATTTTGGAAAGTGAAAGGCAAGTAGCCCAAGCAAGAGGCGATAATGGCATAGACATCAATGTCAGTGGCTCAATAGGGTTCACCAATAGAGCGGCAAATTTTGGAGAGGCGTATGCCAATGTACAAAACCAACAAATTTTCAACATAAGTTTGCAGATTCCTATTTTGGATTGGGGTCGCCAAAAAGCACGTATTCAAACGGCTTTGGCAAATGAGGAGGCAACTAAATCTATCGTAAGCCAAGATATGCTTGCTTTTGAGCAAGATGTACTCCAGAAAGTTCGTCAGTTCAAGATTTTGCGAGAGCAATTAAAAGTGTCCAAACGCTCCGATGAAGTAGCCCAAAAGAGTTATGATATTGCCCAAAATAGATACCTCATTGCCAAAATTTCTATCAATGAATTGATTAATATTTTGAGGGCAAAAGATGATGCGAAACGTCAATACCTCAATTCTTTGCGTAGCTTTTGGTCTGCTTATTACGAGCTTCGCCAACTGACTCTATACGACTTTGAAAAGAAAGAAGTGATTTATTACAGTAATTAGAAATTTCTGGAATAGCTTACGGTAAAATACGCTTTAGTGTGTTTGGGTCATTATCAGCTACTTGCAAACCGTAAAGGGCAGGCTAAAGTAGCTGTTTCATTTGCCTATATACTTAGCAAGGTTACTGTATAATTATCATTTGGAAATAGATAAAAAAATTTAACTTTGTGTAGATGAAAGTCGTATTTGGATAAGAAATGGCATATCTGAAGACTATTTTAAAGAAAATTAATTGTAAATCTCATAAAATGAATATTTTACTTATAGATGATGATAGATTGGTAAGACAAGGACTTCGCTTTTTAATCAATGAGGCATGGTCAGAGTCTAAGGAAATATATGAGGCAGATGGGGTAAAAAATGGGATTCAAGCTATCCAACAATACCTACCAGATATTGTATTTTTAGATGTAGAGATGCAAGACGGAACAGGTTTTGAGCTACTTAACTCACTGAAAGAGATGAATTTTCAGCTTATCTTTGTTACAGCCCATGACCACTATGCCATTCATGCTTTTGAGTTTAGTGCCATAGATTTTTTGCTCAAACCCGTAGATGAAGAACATTTGCAGAGGGCATTGCAAAGAGTAAAAAAAAATATTAACAAGCAACACATTGAAAATCAATTAATGATATTGAACGAAAGCCTCAAAAACATACAAAACCAAGATAAAAAAATAGCCCTTCGCGACCAAGAAAATATCTATTTTATTAAGGTTCAGGAAATAGTCCAATGCCAAGCACAAGGTGCATATACCTTGTTCTATTTGGAAAGTGGCAAACAAATCTTAGTTTCTAAGACGCTCAAAGAATATGATGAACTACTTACTCCTTTTTTATTCTTTAGGGTTCATCATGCTCACCTAATCAATTTGAACAAAATCAAGCAATTCCATAAATTGGACAATTATCTCATCATGCAAGACGGTATGGAGATTCCTGTATCTATACGCAAAAAAGAAGACTTATTGAAGGTCATAGATAAGTTATGAAAGGAATTATTCCTTTGATTTATAAGTATTTGATAATGCTAAACAGATTTCTTATTTTTGGAAAATAAAATCACCTTACCCCATGAAGAAATTCTTACTCTTTATTTTAGTTTGCTTAGTTTTAGTAGCTGTATTTTTATTTTTTAACAAAGAACTGTCTTATACGCGTTTGATTTACTTTGTTCCTAAAGATGCTGTATATGTGCTGGAAACGGACGAACCTGTCAAAACTTGGGAAAAACTATCCAATAGCCCTTTTTGGAAGCACCTACAAACACAACCTACATTTGCCCAACTGACCCAAAGTGCAAACAGTTTGGATTCCTTGATAAAGGACAATAAGGAAATTTTTGACTTGTTAGGAAGTCGTAAAGTATTGATTTCTGCACACTTATATAAGCCTACGGATTATGATTTCTTATTTGTGGCAGACCTCCAACATGCGGCTGTGCTAAGCTTTTTGGAAAATTACCTCAGTGCCTTGCCAATGAAAAAATACCGCTATACGAAACGTATAGTCAATAACATTACAGTTCACGAACTCCAAGACAAGGCAAGCAAAGAAATTTTGCACTTAGCATTTGTGAATAATGCCCTCTTGGGTAGTTGGAAATCAAAGCTAATAGAAGACGCAATTAAACAGTTTGAAAATCCAGAAATAGGCAAAAATCCATATTTTACAGCAATTAACGAGCAGGTAAACGATAACGGAATGTTTCGTTTGTATCTCCAATACAGCTACTTAGACGATTTTATGCGTTGTTATATGGAAGAAGACAATGAATACATACAGAATCTTAGCCAAACTATTTTTTACACGGGTTTGGATTGTGATATTGAATCAGACAGTCTTATTCAGATGAAAGGTTTTACCAATATCAATGATTCCTTGAGTTCGTACCTACAAGCATTGTCCAAGTCTGGCAAAGGGAGAATCTCTGCTTTCAATGTGATTCCTCAACGCAGTGCTTTTTTTATGAGTTTGGGCTTTGCCAATTTTTCGGATTTCTTCAGTAATCTCAAGGCTATTTATCAGAAAAGCCAACCTGAGAAATGGGCTGAATATGAGGCGAATATCTTGAAGGTAGAGAGTTATTTAGATATTAATTTGGAAAAAAACTTTATGTCTTGGGTAGGTGAGGAAATCACTTTTGTACAAACGCAACCCAAAGGACTTGGCAGAAATAATGAGATAGCGGTCATTGTCAGTGCAGACGACATAGGCGAAGCCAAAGGTAACTTGGATT
>JALOMS010000661.1 GCA_025455345.1 Thermoflexibacter sp.
TCTAAATAAAGAGCAATTGTTAGCTTCATAAATTTGACTATTTATAGGTTTTATTTTCTTTAAAAATATTGACAGACAAACAGTTATAAAAATTTGAAAGACCTTAGCAAGACTATTAATGACCTTTGAAAGTATTGGAAAAAGATAAATAGTGTGAATGGGCGTGGGGAAGGGGAAAATTTGATATGACATTCTTGAAAAATTGGTTTATAAAACCATGTTGGCTTTTATAGCTTAAAAGAGGTGCAAGAAATTAACATTTTTATAAATTAGAAAACTAATCCTTTGGAAATTAGCAATTTTATTTTTTAATTTGAAGAAATACAAAACTATCTAAACCCACGATTAACCTTATGCACCCAACTATAGATAAAGCTCTCAAACATCTTCAAAATGCTAATTATGCAGGCTATTTTGATGAAATGGACAAGGTAGTCCCCTCTGCCCTCAAAAATCCATACGCCGAACATAAAGGCGTTTTCATCTCAGGGCAAACACCTTGGAACTTCTATCAGAAATTGGAAGTATTTGCAAAACAAGTAAATGGAGAAATTTCTCAAATACAAAAAAATCAAAACACCAAACAAATGGATAGGAAAACCTTATTTGAGCTTTTAAATCAAGCCTTTGATGATGGAAGTCTGCAAAACTTTTGTTTTTTATATTTCCCTGAAGTAGAAGGTAATTTTGCACTTGGACAGACTAAAAACCAGAAAATAATAGCTTTGCTTACCCATTGTGAGCAACACTTGAAATTGAGAGAACTTGAAGAAAGGATAAAAGAGGAAAGACCTGCAATGTATCAACAGTTTGTTAGTAAATAAAATATTTATCAAAGGAATCTTAGAAATGATTACTACAACTACAAGAAAATTAACTATTAACAAATTATCCGACTTACTATTTGACGGCTTCGATGATAGTAGCTTGCAAAATTTCTGTTTCCAATATTTTGATGAAGTTCATAAAAATTTTGCGTCAGGACAAGATAAAAGAGAAAGGAATAGGGCATTAATTCAATATTGTCAGGAAGATAAGTTATCTAAACTTTTATAGTCTTTTGAAAAAGAAAGAACTGCACTTTATCAAAAATATGCTAATCTTTTTCATAAAGATAGATATGGTAAAAAATTAGATGATTTTTATCAATATTTGATAGAATTCCCTAATTACTATGAGTATCTATTAGGTTACTTTGATAGAAAGAAAGATAGTGGATTTAATAACTCATTGCTTCTTGTTTATGGGGTAAGTAGAGATATAATGGGTAAAGTAGCAAAATATGAATGGTTTACAAAACATATTCTCAGACATAGTGTGATGAGAGGAACAGATATTGAACTTCCTAAAGTCTTTGGCTTTACTTTATCAGATAGAAATAAGACCCCTTATGACATAGCTATCAACTTTATTGAGTTTCTAAAAGGAGAAAAATATGAAGAATCTCCTTCAGAAGATGAGATTAAAGCATTGCTTTCCAAATGCCTAATAAATCATATTAAATCCACCAATGTTATTTTACCATTTAAAATTATAGAAGATGGTAACAATGAAATAACATATCAAATTATAGAAGATTTTATAAATCAATATTGGTTTCCCATGCTAAAAGAAATTAGTGAAGATAGTGAAATTAGTAAAACAGATTATTCATTAGTTTTAGTATTGCTGGTTGAAGAAAGACTAAAATTGGGAGATAGAAAAACAATTTCTAAAGAAGATTTAGTATCTGGAGACTCAACCTTTTTTGGACAATATAACCTTATTAATTCTTCTCTAACTATAGAAAATAAGGTAAAAATTAAAGTAGATAAAGTAGGATATACTAATGAGATAAATACTTGGATTACTAAGCCTAAAAGTTTCTTTAAGTACCATAATTATCGTACAATATGTGATGGTTGGATTTGCCAAAAAGAAGCCTACCTGCCTGAGTGCAGAACAATGGAAGGCTTATTTGAAAAGATAACACCAGAGGTTTTTGATAATAAACTTACTTTCCCTGAATTACTTAACCTATTTAAACCATGACCCAAAAAACATACAAAGGAGAAGGGCAAATTCCCTTAAATAAGGATAAAAAGCTAAAATATATACCCTCAGACGACCTGAAAGAGGCTGTCAATTTGGCTTTATTGCTAAAAAAACGCCCTTTGCTACTCATGGGAGAGCCAGGGGTAGGGAAAACCCTGCTTGCCAAAGCAATAGCTCACGAGTGGTATGGAGAAAATATACAGGGACATTACTTTGAGTGGAATATCAAATCTACGACCAAAGCACAAGAGGGCTTGTATCGGTATGATGCCCTAAGTAGGCTGGCTGATGCCCAAATTTTCAAAACTGCGGAAGAAAGAACGAAACTAAACAACACCAAATTAGGCGCAAAGGATAGTTATTTTCACTTTGGGCAACTCTCTGAGGCTATCCAGAAATCTAAACAAGGGGCAAGAAGCATTTTGCTCATAGATGAGATAGACAAGGCGGATATAGACTTTCCTAACGACCTCTTATACGAGTTAGAAAACTATGAGTTTACCATTCCTGAAACAGGAGAAAAAGTAACAAAGCCTGAAAACTTTGATTATCCACTTGTCATTATCACCAGCAATCAGGAAAAGGAATTGCCTCCTGCTTTTCTGAGGCGTTGTCTGTATTTTTACATAGAATTTCCTAAGAAAGAAGACCTTATACAAATATTAGCCAACCACTTTACTGATGAAAATAAAGATGATTTAGAGTTTGTTACTGATATTTTCATAGAAATACGCAGTCAGATAGAAAAACGCCTCTCTGGGGTAGAAAAGAAAATAGGCACAAGCGAGTTTGTGGATTGGTTTGGGACTATCTATGAGCTGAGAAAGCAAGAAAACCTTGATGAAGTAGGGCAAAAGCTATTAGACAAGGCAGATACATGGCTCAAAGCTAAAAATAAAACAGATTTGTCAAATATTCCTTTTTATCAAGTGCTTTTCAAAAACATAGAAAGCCGTAAAATTTTTGCTAATATGAAAGTATGAAACATATTTTGCCACTTTATTCTTTTTTCAGTAGCCTACAAAAGCACGCTGATTTTTACTTGGGTGTAGAAGAGTACAAGGCATTGATAGAGGTCTTACAGCAAGA
>JALOMS010000662.1 GCA_025455345.1 Thermoflexibacter sp.
AAATCAATAAGGAGAGGGGCTGACACTCGTCCATCCGCCATCTATCACCAGACTTTGTCCTGTAATGTGTCTTGCTTTGTCAGAAACCAAAAACACTGCCGCCTCTGCTATATCTGTTACAGTAGCAGGTCTGCCCATTGGGGTAATTCGCGACCAAGTCGCTTCGTAGTCTTTATCGCCCAATGTGCGCTCTGTCAGCGTAGCCCCAGGAGCAATTGTATTTATATTGATTTGATAACTCGACAGTTCTATGACCAAGTTTTTAGCTAACATTTCCAATGCCGCCTTGCTCATGCTATATGCCGCTAAGTTCTTGTGCGCTTGGTGTCCTGTTACTGATGACATAAATAAAAGAGAACCTCCTCGCCCTTGTCTAATCATTTGATTTGCTGCTGCCTGAGCAAGAAAGAACGTTCCCGCCAAGTTTACTTGCATTACCTTCATAAAATCATCATAAGGATAGTTTAAAAAATCCCCAAATAAAGTAATTCCTGCATTGGCAATCACCATGTCTATCCCACCAAAATGCGTAACGGTACCATCGACCATCTTTTTAATAAAATCAATCTCTCCGGAGTCCCCAACCATCGCTATACATCGGGCGTTAGCTTCTTTTTTCTCAATGAATTGCACCGCTTGATTCGCTAAATCTGCATTGATGTCATTAATCACTACTTGAACGCCTTTGCGTACTAAAAGGGAAGCGATTTCCAAGCCAATGCCTTGACCTGCCCCCGTGATAATAGCCGTTTTTTGTTCCTTCATCATGCTTTTGTTTTAGTTCTTATACTACACTGCCCCCAAAAATAAAGAAAAATTTAGAATAAAAATTTCTCTTTTTAATTCCTAATTCTTTTGTCAAATGTTTATTTAACTTTGTTGCATCTTTTCATTACATTTATTAAACATGGAACTAAAACAGGTCGCAATCAATCATATACATGAAAAATTAGGAGCAAAGATGACCCCCTTCGCAGGGTTTAGTATGCCTTTGCGCTATACCTCTGATATTGAAGAACACAACACCGTAAGGAATGGTGTAGGGGTTTTTGATGTTTCTCACATGGGAGAGTTCATAATTACAGGGGATAAAGCCTTAGACCTGATTCAAAAAGTAACCTCGAATGATGCGTCCAAGCTATATGATGGGAAAGTACAGTATTCTTGCCTACCCAATGATAAAGGTGGCATTATTGATGATTTATTGGTATATAGGATTAATGAACAATCGTACTATCTGGTAGTCAATGCCTCTAATATAGACAAAGATTGGGCATGGATTAGCCAACATAACACTATGGGGGCAACGATGAGCAATGTATCAGATACAACAAGCCTTTTTGCTGTACAAGGACCTAAAGCCTTAGCTACCTTACAAAAGCTAACTGATATAAATCTCTCTGACATGGAGTATTATACTTTTAAAACTGGAGAATTAGCGGGGATAGATTCTGTGATAATTTCCGCAACAGGTTATACAGGAGCAGGAGGATTCGAGATTTATGTGCAGAATAAGCATGCCGAACACGTATGGAATGCAATATTTGAGGCTGGAGCAGAGTTTAGTATTAAACCCATTGGTTTGGGGGCAAGAGATACTTTGAGATTAGAAATGGGATTTTGCTTGTATGGCAATGACATAGACGATACTACCTCACCTTTGGAGGCAGGTTTAGGTTGGATTACCAAGTTTTCAAAAGAATTCATTAATTCTGATGCTTTAAAAAAACAAAAAGAAGAAGGAATTAACAAGAAATTAGTTGGTTTTGAGATGTTAGAAAAGGGCGGAATACCACGAAGCCACTATGAAATCAAAGACAATGATGGCACAGTAATAGGAGTAGTAACATCTGGCTCCCAATCTCCCTCTTTAGGAAAAGGCATTGGATTAGGTTATGTGGATATCAAATATAGTGAGGTGGGCAGTGAGATTTTTATTAATATTCGCCAAAAAAATATGAAAGCCCAAATAATAAAATTACCGTTTTATAAAAAATAAAATACGCTTCTTATGATGATTCCTGATACACAACTCTTGTACAGAGATAGATATGTAAGTATATTTTATACATCTGTATATTCGATGATGGAACATCATTGGACAATAGATAGTTATGAAATGACCGAAGATGAGTTCAAAAAAGAGCAGTTAATCTATTTGGACTTTGCAGAAAAACTAAAACCAAAAGTAGGTTTCGTCAATAGTCGAGAATTACTTTTTACCATCACTCCTTCTATACAAAATTGGATGAATGAAACTTTGCACCCAAGATATGTAGATATAGGCTTAAAGAAAGCGGCTTTTTTGATGAGTTCCGATTTTTTTTCAGAAATATCTATTAGGCAAATTTTTGAAGATTATTTACCATTCCAAGTAGGTTATTTTGACGATGAGAAAGAAGCAAAAAGTTGGCTTTGGACTCAGGAAGAAACCGTAGGAGCAACTACACAAGAACAAATGTTAAAAATATAACAAACTATGAAAGGAATTATTCTCGCAGGTGGTTCAGGCACAAGACTTTACCCGATTACTATGGCAGTAAGTAAGCAACTCCTACCTGTCTATGATAAACCTATGATTTATTATCCTCTATCTGTATTGATGTTAGCAGGGATTAGAGAGATATTGATTATTTCTACTCCTATGGATTTGCCTTATTTCCAACGATTATTAGGAGATGGCAAACGCATAGGTTGTCATTTTTCTTACGCAGAACAAGCCGTTCCCAATGGATTGGCGCAGGCTTTCATCATTGGAGAACAATTTATTGCTAATGAGCCTGTTGCACTAATTTTAGGAGATAATATTTTCTACGGTGCAGGCATGGGAGCTATGTTACAGGAAAGCAATGCTCCTGAAGGTGGCATTGTATTCGCCTATCACGTAGCAGACCCAGAAAGATATGGCGTTGTCGAGTTTGACTCAGCAATGAATGCCATTTCTATTGAGGAAAAGCCTAAAAACCCCAAATCTAATTATGCGGTACCAGGTTTGTATTTTTATGATAATGAGGTAGTTGCCATAGCAAAGTCTATCAAACCTTCGGCAAGAGGCGAATACGAAATTACAGATGTGAATCAAAACTATCTACTCCGCAATAAGCTCAAAGTAAA
>JALOMS010000086.1 GCA_025455345.1 Thermoflexibacter sp.
AAACTTTTGAAAAGTTTGCTTCTTTTGGTATCAATGATGCAGTTTTGAGAAACCTATTGTCAGTTTTGGGAACTGGCTATAAGAAAATACTTTCAGTTTTAACAACAGAATCACGCCGCAAAGACTTTACTATTACCCTATTCCAGCACAACCACCTGATTTTTAGGATATTTTACCGCATATTTGAGGGTCATTTTTTTATTGTCGCCTGAGCCTAATTTGAACTTCCAAGTGAGCTTACCTTTTTCTTTGTCCCAATCGGCAGAGGAAACTTCTTGCACTTCTATCTCTATTTCCTTGTTGGTGGAAACGGGAACTTGGTCTTCTATGACGATATTGATGGCTTGTTTTTTCTTGTTCTTTACGTTAATTTCGAAGCCACGACTTTCGGTTTTGTTGCTCCCAATCCATTGGCGATTAGTGAAATTTTTGAGTTTGGTGCGCGTAACGGTGATGTTTCTGTCCCTCCCCAGAGAAATATCTAAGGTATCGTTGTTGCTATTGACATTCAGGTTGGTTTTGCCCAAATATTCGCCTTCAAAAAATAGGTTTGCTTCGCCTTGCATGAGGTTAAACTCCTCCCAACCCGTTACGTAGGCAACCAAAAAAGCAGTAGCATCTAACTTAGGCGTAGCGTAATATTCGTATTGGGCATTCAGTTCGTAGTTTTTCATTTCCACTCCATATTCTTTCCCATCAGTTGGCACAGTATAAGGTTGCTCTATTTCAAAAGTTACATCTAACTGATTTTCAGACTGCGTAACTTCTATGGGCGTTGCTTCTTCTAAATCTTCTTCGCGCTTTTCTCTCCTTCCAAAAAGTCCTTTCTTTTGCTCTCCATAACCAGTAACTACGACTTCCTGTAATGCCCTTGTATCTGGTAGCATGGCAATCTGCACATCTGCATAGTTTTGTATGTTGATTTCTTGACTTAAATAACCTACGAATGAGAATGTAATTATTTTTCTATTTTGCTCTAAATCAATAGAGTAATTACCATTTACGTCTGTGATAGTTCCTATTGTTGTTCCTTTTAAAACTACATTCACCCCAGGTAATGCCATACCAGATTCAGCATCAATTACTCTACCTTTTAATGTATTGTCTATTATAATGCCATAAAAATTATTTTTGTAGGCATAATTTTGCACTCTTGTTTTGCTCTGAGGTTGATAACTATATGGATTATAAAACCCTAAATACCAAGGATTTAAGGTTGGTTTTGTGCCACTTTGCGAAGGGTCGCCCGTAGAAAGGGTGAGTTTCACATTGTTCCAATCTTCACCAGAAAGTTGAGATACATTTGCCCTGTAAATCAAGCTAATAGGACTTGCTACGTCCTTTACGCGCAGGTCGTAAGTAGGTGTCCAATGAGCATCGCTGACAAAGTACGCAATCGTAAAACGCGCATTGGTAGGTGCTTTGGCAGTAAGTGTTACTATGATTTCGCTGGCTGCGGGCTTTCTCTCCGAATTTAGGCTAATGAGTTGCGATTCTATCTTGTTGATTTCCTCGTTTAGCTTCTGCATCACATTGGCAACTTCCAATAGCTTCGTCTTGATGTCTATGAGGCGAGTTCGGTAAAATTCTGTTGCCTCTTTCAGCTCTGCTATTTTCACACCTGCATCACTCCCCCCAATCGCCTTGTTGGACATGAGCATTTCTTCCTCTTTCTGATACACTTCTCTCATGCTTTTTTGCAAATCCAATTTATCATTGAGTTCCTGTTTTCTTGCCTCCAAAATAGGGATTTCGTCCCCTTTGGTCAGGGGTTGCAGGTAATTCACCTGATGTACCACAGAAAGGATAGTAAAATTGCCCTCTCCTTTGACTTGTATGCTCGAAGGGTTGATATGAGGCGATAAGTTGGTGAATTTCAGTTGCGTATTCCCTGAAACAAGCGAAGTGCTTGCTGTGCGCGAGAGTGTAGCACCATTTAAGAAAACGGTTACTTTTTCCAATTTGCTTTCTACATTTTTGGGAGTTTCCCCTGCAAAAATGAAATTAGAAAATATTAATAATTTGATAATCAGTAAAATGTGTTTCATAGGTTTAAATGTAAATTAACACTTATAAAAATATCAATCAAAAGTATATTGTTGTAGCTAAAAAAATAACCTAAAACCGCGATTTGTAAACAAGACGCAGGAAGTCGCAAAAACGATGCAAAATGTTAATAAATATTTAAACGTAATTGCATACCTCTTATTTGGATTGATTCGAAATAGGAGCATAACAATTTTCTAATAATTTTGGAAATCAAATTTTTACTTTATATTTAACACTTAAAAGAAAATTACCCCAATTTATTCCCTTATCTAAGCCCTCTCATACTATTTTTTACTTAAATCTTAATAGAATTGACTATGCAAAAAAATTTATGGAATGTTTTATTTAGCTTACTTTGTGTTCTACTCACTGCTCCTTTATTTGCTTTTGAAAAAATAGCAGAAGATACCACCAAAAAGTTTCCTACGGTACAAGTAGGCGGTTTCTTGCAGTTTCAAGGAAAAATGGTGCAAGACCGTCCCACTAATCCTTCCCAAGACAATAACCGCAAGTGGGGCAAGCAGTTGCAACTGTGGCGCGCCAGAATTATGCTTGGCGGCGCGCTTTCGGAGCGAACTTCTTTCTTTATGCAAACAGAAATTTTGCAACCCATTGGTTTTGTGGATAATAGAGGAAACAAGAGTATCCAAATCTCACCTATTCTCTTAGACGCACAGATGGAGTATGCTCTCTCTAAAAACAAGAATTTCATGCTGTATGCGGGTATGCAGTACGTAGGTATTAGCAGGCAGGGGTTGCAGTCGCCTGTTACGCTGATGGGGCAGGATTTTGGATTTTTCCAATTTCCCTATAATCTTTTTGCTAACCAACCTCTGCAAAATAATTTTGGGAGGGATTTGGGGTTAAATGTACGTGGTTACTTGCTCAAAGACCGTTTGGAGTTTCGTACAGGTGTATTTCGTGGGCGCGGGCGCGATGTATATGCTCCTCTGCGAAGCACTTTCCGCCTGAATTATAACTTTTTAGACTTAGAAAAAGAGCATTACTATTCTGGTACTTTTTTGGGAAAGAAAAAAGTTTTTGCACTTGGGGCGGGCTTCGATACCCAAGAACATTACTCCGCATTGGCAATTGACGCTTTCTTAGAACTTCCTGATAGTCAAGAAAATGCTTTTACTTTGCAACTTTCTTACACCAACATGACAGGAGGGAACAGCAACAAAACCAATTCTTTTTCCGCGCTCATTCCTGCCCAAAATATTTTGTTTGGTGAAATTGGTTATTATTTCAGCAAAGCAAAACTGCAATTGGTGGCAAAATACGAAGCACAAAATATGAATATTTCTGCTAATCAGTACCTTATCAATGTGGACAGGATTGGAATATTGCCCACCGTTCCTGCAAACTTGTCAGGGTTTAATACCTTATTCTCCAATGCGCGCTTTGCGGCAGGCGTAAACTACTATTTGGACGGTTTCAATTCACATATCAAGTTGCAGTACGAACAGGTTTCTTACGGAAGAATAGGCGCAAATGGACAAGCGGAAACCAAATCAGGTGGTGAGGTCAATTTGCAGTTTACTTATTTTATTTTTAAGTAGGAGGAATGAAGATTTGATAATTTGTGTGGTGGAAAGAGTACCTACCAGTTCCACTGCCACAGTAGAACTGCACCATTAAAAATACCTCCATTTTTATTACAAAACGGAGGTATTCATTATGTTAAAAATGTAACAATATAAGTGTTATAGCCCCAATCTTTGTAAAATAAAGGCATACTCGAAGGCTTGTTCTTTTAGCCTATCAAAACGCCCTGTTGCTCCTCCATGCCCTGATTTCATATTGGTTTTCAGTAAGATAATATTGTTATCTGTTTTCATTGCTCTCAACTTTGCTACCCATTTGGTAGGTTCTTGATAACCTACTTGAGAATCATTCAATCCTCCTGTTGCCAATATATTGGGATAGTTTTTCTTGGCTACATTATCGTATGGCGAATAGGACATCATATAATCGTATGCTTCTTTGTCGTTAGGATTACCCCACTGCTCATATTCTTGGGTGGTAAGTGGGAGGGAAGTGTCTAACATTGTGTTGATTACATCTACAAAAGGCACATAAGCAACTACAACCTTAAATAGTTCTGGACGCATATTTACCACTGCTCCCATCAGTAAACCGCCAGCACTTCCACCCATGATTGATAATTTGTCAGGGCTGGTATATTTTTCTTTTACTAAGTGTTCCGCACAGGCAATAAAATCAATAAAAGTATTTTTCTTTTTAAGGAGTTTCCCATCTTCATACCATTGCTCTCCCATATCGCTCCCCCCTCTGATATGGGCTAAGGCATAGACAAAGCCTCTGTCTATCAAGCTATAAACATCTGAATCAAAATTTGCATCAGTAGAATAGCCATAAGAACCATAAGAGTAGAGCAAAGTAGGGCTACTTCCATCTAAAACAATGCCTTTTTTGTGTACCAAAGATATAGGGACTTCGACCCCATCTGCGGATTTTGCAAAGATGCGTTTTACCTCATAATTATCAGGGTTAAAACCGCTTGGTATTTCTGTCGTTTTTAATAATTTACTCTGTGCTGTTGTAAAATCATAATCATAAGTAGATGAGGGGCGATTCAGTGAAGTATAAACATAGCGCAGTGTATTTGCTTGATACTCAGGATTACCCAAAGAATAAACACTATAAGTTGGCTCAGGGAAATTAATTTTCTTAATAGATTTGTCTGCCAAATTCATAATTTGGATTTCTAACAAACCATTGGTGCGTGCAGAAATTCCTAAATATTTTTCAAAAACACTAATGCCTTCTATTTTGACTTTGGGGTCATGCGGAACAACATCTTTCCAAGATTTTTTATCTTCATGTCCTTTGAGTGGAGCTTCCATGACCTTGTAGTTCTTATTGTTATTGTCTTTGTAAGTGATAAAAAATTTCTCTTTGTGATGTTCTACACTATATAATACATCTTTTTCTCTTGGGCTAAATATTTTAAAAGGATTATTAGGCTCATTAGCTGATACATAGCGTACTTCTGAACTCGTAAAACTGCCAATGCTTATAAATATAAAATCATTGGTAATACTTTTACTTACGCCAATATTGAACTGCTCATTTTTCTCCTCATAGATGAGTTTGTCTTTTTTAGGGTCAGTTCCTAAAACGTGTTGATAAACTCTATATGGTCGCAAGGAAGCATTGGGGATAGTATAAAAAACTGTTTTATTATCATTTGCCCATACAAAGTTTCCTGCGGTTTTATTGATTACATCTGGGAGGTCGATATTAGTTTTTAAATCCTTGAATTTCAAATCAAAATCTGCATAAGAGCCTGTAAAATTATTGGAGTAGGCAAGTATATTGTTATCTGTACTGACTTGGTATCCTGCAAATACAAAAGAGGGTTGCCCTTCTGACATTTTATTCCCATCTATCAATATTTCCTCGGAAGCATTGAGGTCTCCTTTCTTGCGAATATAAGTTCTGTATTGCTTGCCTGTTTCTGTACGACTAAAATAATAATAACCATTCTCAAAGAAAGGTACAGACTGGTCGTCTTCTTTGATTCTACCTTTCATTTCTTCATAGAGTTGCTTTTGTAAATCCTTCGTGGTACTCATTACTGTATCAGCATAAGCATTTTCTGCTTCTAAGTATTTGATTACCTCTGGATTGCTCTTTTCTTTGAGCCAAAAATAGTTATCTGTGCGCTTGTATCCATGTTCTGAAAACTCTTGAGGTTTTACAGCAACAGTAGGTGGAGTAGGGTAATCGCTTTGCATTTTTAATGTAGTAGTAACTACTTGATTTTCTGATTTTTGCTCACCTTGACCGCAAGCAAAAACAAGCAAAGCGACCAATGCGATGGACAACTTACTAAGGAGTTTTTTCATAAAATTTAAGTTTTATTTGATTAAAAATAATAAGGAAGACGAGTTTTTAGCTTTGGCATATAATGTCATCTGCTAAAATAAACAAATGCCTCTCTTTTAGAGAAGCATTTATTCGTGAGTTGAAGTAAAGTTTTGTTTGTTATTGACCAAGTATCAAAGCCTGACCTATTTGCAATTTATTGGATTTCATCTTGTTCAATTGCTTCAAGGTATTCACAGGAACATTGTATAGGTTAGCTATTCCCCAAAGTGTATCGCCTTGTTTTACAATATGTTGTTTTTTATTGTTAGACTTTACAGGGATATTACTTTTGTTTTCAGTCTCTTTTTTTGTTGTAATTTTATTGAGAAACTCTACTTTTGCTTGTTCTACCTTTGGTGTAGGTTTGTTATCTACTACACTTTTTACTTCTTTTTCTTCACTTTTTTGAGTTTCAATAGCCAGATTTTCACTAAGTACGAGTTTGAGCTTGGGGTGTATTTTCTCGTTTTGTAAGTTATTCCATTTTTTCAACTGTGCCAAAGAAAGTCCATATTTCTTTGCGATGAGAGTAAGAGATTCCCCACTTTTTACGATATGATAAGATTCGGTATTGGACTTCTTGCTCTCTGCCTCTGTTGTATTTTTTGCAATTGCTTTGTCCTCATTGGCTTTGCTTATCTTATCATTACTTGGCTCGTCTTGTTGGGTAGTAATTGCTTTTTTAGTCTTTTTCTTAATCACCAAACTACGCCCCGCATGAATCATATTATTGGATAGATTATTCCATGTTTTTAATTGGGCTGTGGTTACGCCGTATCGATGGGCTATCATATTCAGTGATTCGCCTTTTTTGATTTTGTGATAGATTTTATCAGTTTCTACATAAGAAACCTTCTTGTTTGCGCC
Source organism: Thermoflexibacter sp. (assembly GCA_025455345.1). Lineage (GTDB taxonomy): Bacteria > Bacteroidota > Bacteroidia > Cytophagales > Thermoflexibacteraceae > Thermoflexibacter. The sequence continues at coordinate 6,814 of JALOMS010000086.1, forward strand.
TTCTAATTTAGCTAATTGCTTAGAGGTAGTACCTAAGATGTCATCTCTATTTTCCAAGAAAAAATCCATGCGGTCAGCAGGAATACGCAAAGGATAATTACGCATGGAGTAATGAATAAAACCGCGCTTCAGTTCTGGATTGAGTTCGGAAAGGTCGGCTTCACATACATTGAGTTTTCTTGCAAATTCTTTGAGGTTTAGGTTTTGATTTACATAGACGACCTCGTGTTCGATAGGGTAAAAAGGCTGATTTTGAATAAGATTGTGTTCTTCCGCAAATGTTTGTGAATATACTACTGCGGTAAATATAGGTACATAATTACGAGTTTCTCGTGGTAAAATATTAAAAATAGCCCAAAAATCCTTTGTACCTCCTGCCCTGCGAATAGCCCGACTTACTGTCCCTGGTCCGCAGTTGTATGCCGCCAAAGCCAATTCCCAATTTTGGTCAAAAGTTTCATACAAGAATTTGAGATATTTACAGGCGGCTATGGTTGCCTTTTCTGGGTCCATTCGCTCATCTACAAAAGCATTCGCACTTAAGCCAAACATTCTTCCCGTAGGTAGCATGAACTGCCACAGTCCCAAAGCTCCCGCACGTGAAAGTGCTTTAGGGTCAAGTGCAGATTCTACGATAGAGAGGTATTTGAGTTGCTCTGGTAAGCCGTATTCCTTGAGGTATTTCTCAAAAAGAGGGAAATACAGATTGCGCCTTGCCATGAGTTTGAGCGTATAATTACGCCTTTGGAGCGTATAGTAATTGATAAACGTCTTAACAGTTTCCGTGAGCCTAAAAGGTACATCGGACTGTGCGCTTAAGGCATTTAGACGCTGTTCGACTAAGGCATAATCTACTTCTGGCACGTATTCATAAGAAGTATTTTGGTCGTCGTATTGGATTACGTCTGGGTTAGGAGAATAAACCAAATAAGGATTAGTTTCTATGTCTTTGCAAATAGCTTCTGGGGCATCAGCGATTACCATTTCCGCTTCTGCAAATCCATTTACATCTTCTAAAGGGTGAATATAATCCAGATAATCCCTGAACAGTATTAATCCTAATTCGTAGTTCCTCTTGACATCTAAGGAATCCGCAATTCGTTTTAGTTTTTCATAATCATCAGTAGTCTGTCCTATTGCAGCTGCTCCAACCAACATCAAAAGACCGCTTGCGAAGATGCTTTTAAAGTTTAATGACATAACATATCGCATTAAGTAATACAAATCCTATTTTAGTGGGTAAATTTTTCGAATTTTAAGGAGATAAAACACTCAATTTTAGTAAAAAGTAGTGTGTTTTTTATCTTTACCTTTCAAAAGTAATAAAAGAAATTGGAATAATACCAAAAAAAAGAAGGATTTATCAGAAAAAACTTTATTTTTTATAATTAACTTATTGATAGTAAATTATTTAAAAAATTATTTGATTGATTCTCTTTTTGAATGGCATGATGATACTTCCAAATCCTTGTATTTTTATGCTTTACTTAGATTTCCATTAATTAATCGCCAAATATTCAATGGATTACCTTCTTGTAATTCATCTGGTAATAGTTCTAATGGGAAATTTTGAAAGCAAATAGGTCTAACAAATCGTTTGATGGCATCCACGCCTACGGAGGTAAAGCGAGAGTCGGTAGTAGCGGGGAATGTACCACCGTGATGCATGGAGTAGCAAACTTCTACGCCCGTAGGTACTCCATTGATGATGACTCTGCCTACGATTTCTTTCAATACATGGATTAGCTCTCGATGAGTCAAAAGTTCATCTTTTTCTCCTATCAGTGTAGCGGTAAGTTGTCCAGAAAGAGACTGAGCTACCTGCTCCATCTCGCCTCTGTGCCTACACTTGACGATGAGCGCAAATGCGCCAAATACCTCCTCGTGCAGTGTTGGATTCTTGAGAAATTCTTGGGCATAAACTGAAGTCAGTGTAGGGATACCTTGTCCTTTTTCAGCAGAACTTTCGGCAGTAGCTTCTAATTTTACGCCATTTTGAGCAGATAATATTTGCCTTTGATAGTCATAGCTATAAGCGATTCCTTCATAAAGCATAGGAGCAGGCTTAGACTGGGTAATTTGGTAAGATAAATGTTTGATAAAACTATCCAAATCGCTATTGTCTATTCCGATTAGTACACCCGGTTTGGTACAAAACTGCCCGCCGCCCAAGGTAATAGAACCAGCAAACTGATTTGCAAGATTTTCCGCTTTATTCTTTAAGGCAGTAGGCAAGAAAAATGTGGGATTGATACTTCCCATTTCAGCAAATACAGGGATAGGTGTCTTGCGTTGATTGGCTAAATCAAATAAAGCCTTGCCTCCATGAAAAGAACCTGTAAATGCAACTGCTTTTACTGCATGGTGCAAGACTAAATTTTTTCCGACATCAGCACTTTTTCCATAGATATGTCCAAAAATTTCTCTTGGCAGATTAGCACTTTCCAATGCTTTCCATATCGCTCTTGCTACTAATTCAGAAGTTTGAGGGTGAGCGGGGTGCGCCTTTACGATGACCGAGCATCCGCTTGCTAAGGCAGAAGCCGTATCCCCACCAGCCGTAGAAAATGCCAAAGGAAAGTTACTTGCTCCAAACACGGCGACTACTCCTAAGGGTATCAACATTTTCCGAATATCAGGTTTGGGAGCAGGCTGGCGGTCGGGTTGTGCCGTATCTATGCTTGCCTCTACCCATGAGCCTTCTTCTAAAAGTGAGGCAAAAAGGCGCAACTGCCCAGTAGTACGCCCACGCTCGCCTATAATGCGCGCTTCTGGCAGGTTTGACTCACGAGATGCTGTGGTAATTAGTTCATCTCCAATGGCTTCTATTTCTTCAGCTATTTTTCTCAATAAATTTGCTTTGTCTTTACCACTTGTGTGCCTAAAAACTAAAAATGCGTCTTGCGCTTTTTGTACTACTTCGTCTATTTCTATGGAGGTTGCGTCTTTCATATTGATTATGTTTAATTTAAAAATTTTATGGACTTATTTTGAAACAAGCTATCTAATATAAAAATCTTCTATTCAGCGAATAGACCTTCAAATCTACTCATCTTTATCAAAACTATATTTGCGATTTGCCTTTTTTTGAGCATTCACTTTCTTAGATTTTAGTCTTTCTGCTTTTACTTGTGGCGGAATCCTTGTCGGTTTGCGCTTTTTGACAGGAGTAAGGCTTTTGACCAATAACTGATAGAACTTCTTTATCACATCTTCCTTGTTAGAATGCTGACTACGAGTTTTTTGTGAAGATAAAATCAGTAAACCTTCTGTATTGATATAACTACTCGCTTTTTGTGAAAATAAGATTTTTTCCTCTTCGGTCAAAAGTGCAGATTTCATAATATCAAACCTTAATTCAACCTTTGTTTCTGTTTTATTGACGTGTTGCCCGCCTGCACCCCCACTTCTTGCTGTCTGAAAATCCAATTCTTCTGTAAAATCTCTATTTTTGATAATGTTATCCATAAGAATATTATTTCAATTACAAATTTAAAGAAGAATAAAATAATAAAACACATAAGCCAATAAGAAGTTTATATAGCTGAAGGATTGCTTTGAGGGTGAACCTCTCCTACTATTTTTTTGTTATGCTATTTGATTTGACAAAATGAATAGAGATTTTATACTTCTATTTTTAATAAAAATCTGCAAACTATATTTTATAATTACTTTAAAATGAGTACAAAAGGAAGAGTATTAGTAGCTATGAGTGGGGGAATAGATAGTTCATTAGCCGCTATACTATTACACGAACAAGGCTACGAGGTCGTGGGAATGACAATGAAAACATGGGATTATGCGTCCTCTGGAGCTAAAAAGAAAGAAACGGGTTGTTGTAGCTTGGATTCCATCAATGACGCTCGCAATGTAGCTGTAAATCTGGGATTTCCCCATTATATTTTAGATATTAGAGAAGAATTTGGTGATTATGTTATAGACCATTTCACGGGGGAGTATTTGGCAGGAAGAACGCCCAACCCTTGTGTACTTTGTAATACGCACATCAAATGGGACGCACTGCTTAGACGTGCAGATAAGCTCAAATGTGATTACATTGCTACGGGGCATTATGCCAATGTAAGAGAAGAAAACGGGAGATATGTGATTTCCAAAGGAATAGACCAAGCCAAAGACCAATCTTATGCACTTTGGGGGGTATCTCAAGAGAGTCTTAGCAGGACTATTTTTCCTTTGGGGAAATTATGGAAAACAGAAATTCGCCAAATGGCAACAGAAAGAGGCTTCTTGGACTTGGTAAATAAGTCAGAGTCTTATGAAATTTGCTTTATTCCAGACAATGATTATCGCGGTTTTCTGAAAAATAGAGTTCCTGACTTAGAAGCGGAGGTAGATGGAGGAGAGTTTGTGTTGGAAGATGGGACGGTAGTAGGCAAGCATCAAGGCTACCCCTTTTATACGATTGGGCAAAGAAAAGGATTAGGTATTGCGCTTGGTTATCCTGTATTTGTTACTGAAATCCAAAAAGAAAGCAATAGAGTGGTATTAGGTACTTACAAGGAATTAGCCAAAGATGCAATGTGGGTACATAAACTTAACATGATTAAATACAATGATTTGCAAGGAACTCATGTAGAAACCGTTACAAAGATTCGCTACAATGACAAAACGGGTACTCCTGCCATTATCTCCCAAGAAAAAGACCGTATGAAAGTCTTTTTTCA
>JALOMS010000087.1 GCA_025455345.1 Thermoflexibacter sp.
ATTAGAAGACCACAGCTACCTGGTGAAATAAAGCCTTAGAACACGGCAATTGAGAAAATAGTGTAAATCTACCCATGGTTATCTGAGTAGTACCCTCTTAAATCCAAGAAAAATCATGCAGAATCTACAACTGGTAATCTAATGTCTATTGATGAAGGACAAAATAAATTCAATATCAACTTAAAACTATTCTTTAAATTTGAAATAGTAATCTGCTTTAATTTTTACTGTGTTGAATGATGGTCATTGAGGCTACAATTCACACTTTTTTGAAAAGTGAGCTATATACTATGTCACCTTGCATTGTACTTTTGAATCTCTTTGAGTATCTCAATTTTATTCAGATATTTGTTCTGTACCTGCAAATCGGGATATTGCTTAGAAAGGCTTTGATACCATTTGTTGAATTTCCGAAGTGTATCAATTCGCTTCAATTTTTCGCCTTCTTTCACAAAAATAGTAGCACCAATTACTCCTTCTGCTTCTTTTACCACTATCAGTTTATCATAAAGGTTAATCTTTCCTTCTGTCAATTTGCGTAAGAGTTTACCATTGACATTGATAAAAGTAGTAGAATCTGGCTTTTCTGCAATATTAGTATCTACCCCTACAAAAGACACTTGCTTTATATCTTTGAATTTTATCTTTTTTCTGCTATCTAAATTAGCGTCTTTGTAAAAAGCAAAATTCTTTACAGGAAATTCCCAGTTATCATACTTAAATCTGCCTGTGACAACTTGCCCATTTGTCAGGGTTACTGTACCCTCTTGGACTTGGCGAAGAATTGTTTTTTGATTACTTTTTCTTGAAGCGAGAATTGCGACAACCGCACTAGTTTGTGAATATACTGGCTCTACAAAAATAATTAAAAATAAAAATATTCTCAAATATCTCATACAATTGAAATTTATTTAAAGTGTAAAAGATAGAGAAGCAAAATTTTGCCTCTCTGAACAATTCATAATAATTACCAATCTTCGCAAGAAGTTGCAGCACCAGCCATAGCACCACCTACTGCACCGATAATACCACCCCAGCCACCAAAAGCAAAACCTGCAAAGAAGCCAAGCACTCCTGTGCCAACTGTACCAAACAAGCATTTCCAAAAGCCACCACCCTCGATGGTTGCCATTTGTTCTAATGTCAATTTTTTCATAGTTTTAATGATGTTTAATAAGTTATCAATGATTTACAAAAGCAAACATAAAGCGTAGTAGTCCGATACTTTCGGACTGGGCAAAATATTTTTCTATTCGTCATCAGTTATTAGTAATTCTATTTTCGTTTCTCCTTTATAATTATTAATCAGTTGTTTATCAGCATTATAAATAAAAATACTTGGAATAGGACTACTGCCAAATAGTTTGTAGAAACCATTGTCTGGGGCTTTGAGGAACCTGACATTTTCATGCTTTCCTAAGCCGTAAGTTTCAGCAAAGGTGCGAATTTCTGCCAAGTTTTGCTCTGACACAAAGAGTAAATTTACGTGGCTAAACTGCCCTATATTTTTGCTTATCTCTCCTGCCTCATATTGACAATGCTCGCAAGTGGAGTTAAAATAGACTAAAATCGTCTTTCTACTTGGCAAATCGGAAGCCGTAAAAAGGGTGCTATCCATTGCTAAAAACTGAAAATTGGGCAAGGTCTGTATTTTTTCTTTTGCTTGTGCCTTTTCTTCTATCTTTTTGTTTATCAGGTAGAACCCACCCAAAACTAAGCAAAGTATGAGTAAGGAAATAATATATTTTTTCATATTTTGTTTTACCACTAAGACACGGGGTGTCCCACACAGAGGCACGAAGAAGTTTAAAAAATACATTAAAAAACATACCTAAAAATCTTAGTGCCTTAGTGTCTTCGTGGTGAATAATTTGTATCAAGAGAAATTCACATTCAAAAACATCACCAGCACCACCCACAGCAGCAGCCCACTGCCGTAGCTACTCAGCACCAAGCGAAGCATACTCTCGTATTCCCTTTGCGTATGCAGGTGTAGCCCGTAGGCAAGCAAGAGCCAATACGCCACCTCGAACAGGTTGGCAACCTGAAAGGGATACACCCACCAGATTTCTAACTTGCTCACATCAAAGAGATTGGCAAGGGAAAGGGGCATGAATGAAGAAAGTTCCGCCAAAGTAAAATCTGTATCAATAAACCCAAACCAAATCACTCGAATAGCTGTAGGAATAAGAAAAATAATCTCCGCAAAAACTACTATGCCAAAAACTTGTTTGAAACTAATCTTAATATCTGCCAATAAAGCACCAATAATAAGGCATAGAGAAATCAAGGCGAACTTAATCAAGTAAACCAAAGGGATAAATAGGTAGCCTACCCATTGGTATTTTTTCTGCTGACTCATATATTCTTCTATCCTCTCCATCGTCATCTGCTCACCTAATGTTTGGTAATACATATCCTCTGTGAGCATAAATTCCTGTGCTAAATACATAAATGTTAAAGCAGAGATACTGATAAAAAGAAAATTCCATCGGGCATCAAGTGTAAGAATTAGGTTTCTCATTTTAAAAACTTTTTACTGTTTCAAAAACTTTTGTTCGTTGTTTGTAAAGAAATTTATTAAAATTGAATACTAAAAAAAGGGTTAAAACCAAAGTAAAGCACATATACATCGTTAGGTAATTCAAATTCCCTATAAAAAAAATGGGAGTAACAGATAAAATAATAGATAACATTGTAAAAGGTAAATAAGTAGAATTTTTTGTCTGAAATGTATTATTAAGAGGTATTGGTTTTAACAATGAGAAATAAATAGATAATATTGTTAAAATGAAAAGATTGCTGATATATGTCGCCAATAAAATCACTATCGAGTCAAAAAGGCTCAGTAAATATTGGGGAAACGCAAATTTTGCTATGTAGTAATATGATACAGAAATAGTTATATCAAGAAAAATTGGAGTTAAAAGTAGTATTGATACTGTTTTAAGTAGCTGTAAACTGCTATTTGGGCAATTAATAATTGTAAGAAAGACCGTTTTAAAAAATCCTATGATGTTGTTATGTATATAGGTAAATATTAAAATAGGAGAAATAAACAAAAAAAGATACGTTTCATTAAATGGAATTTTAGTTTTAATATATCCACTAAATAACAAGCCTAATACTTTTATAATAATTAACATCAACAATAGGCTCTTTATCTTTGAGTTTTTAAGGTATATACTTATGTAAGATGAGTTTTGAAAAATTAAATTATAGTTGCTGGAGGAATTTTTAGTTTTTACAAATGTTTTATAAACAAAAAAATTGATAAAAAGCATCGCAATAAATAAAATAATATTGCCTAAATAAAGAGTAAAAAATGGATAGTCATTTTTAATAAAAAAGCGACAAATTAAAAAATAAAAAAAAGGGAAGAGCATGAAAAAAGAGGCAATTAATATTCTTAAATATATTGAATAATATCCATTTTCAAGATTGGCTTTAACAATTTTTCTACAAATTATACTTGTAAACAATAAGATAATAGAGTTTAAAAGAGCTAAAAAATCATATTGTCTCGCTTCTAAGAATAGTCCCAAAAAATATATTAAAATGAAAAAATAATAGGGCGAAAATATTTCATAGAAAACGTTGATAAAAAACCTCTTTGATATACTAACTGGGTGGTATGATTTAAACAAATCGGTTTCGCTTTTATAGAATGGTATTATATTCTTAAAAAAAGATAACATGAAGAATATAAAGTTGAGGACTTGAATGATTATAAATAAAGTTTTTTCTTCTGTTACTATATTAATAGCAAATCCATTAACATATCCTGATAATAGGCATAGGGTACCTAAAATGATTAACAATATTCTATCTATGACCAATTTTGGTGCTATATACTTTTGTTGTAGTTTTAAACGTATAATATTTACTATTATTTGTTTCATCTAAATTGTGGTTTTAAGCCATTGAAGGTTGCTATGAATTTTATTATTACTTATACTTAAATATTCATGCGACATAAAATCACCAAGAGAAAGACTCATATTTTCTTTAAATGTCTCAATAGCACCAGCATATTTTACTGTTTTCTCATCGATTAATATTATATCGCTTACTAATTTCTCTATAAGGTCTAATTCGTGGGAAGATACTATAATAATTCTATCTGTACTTATATAAAATTTTAGTATATCTATAAAAAGTAAACAAGTAGCATAATCCAAATTTGTGAAAGGTTCATCTAAAATTAAAAATTCTGGCTTATGCAGTAGTGCCGAACAAAGCATAACCTTTTTCTTCATCCCCATTGATAGATTACTTATTTGCTCATCTAATATATCTGTATTATCAAAGAAAGTATCAACCATAGATAAAATCCTTTGTGTTTTTTCAGTTTTAGTAATATCATACAAAGAACCATAAAAATGCAGATATTGATTAATAGTTAGTTCTTCTATAAGGGTATTTACAGAGAGAACAACACCCACCTTTTTCTTGATTTCTACTTCATTTTCCAAGCTGTAAGACAGTCCATCAAAAAGAATCTCTCCCTGACTTGGTAAGATATAGTTTATAAGGAGATGTATCAATGTACTTTTACCTGCTCCATTTTTTCCTAATAACCCATAAATAGCACCACTATAAAGATTAATGCTAAAATTTTGTAATACTATATTCTTGTTATAAGATTTATACAAATTGCTTACTTCAATTTTTTTCATTTTTAAGTTTCTAATGAAAGGTTAAAAGGGTTAAGGTGATAAAAATTTGCCATCTTAACCCTTCAAGATTAACTATGACGTGAACCAATCATATCCCCACTTACTAATACAGCCTACTCCAACAACAACTGCTACAACAGTACCAACACCTGTAAGAGCTACGCCAGCGGCAGTTGCTAGAATCCCTGCTCCAGTAAATACAGCGCAGCCAACATCTACTGCTTGGCTAATTCCTTTAGCTTGGATATTAGCCATTTCATTTAAAGATAATTTCTTCATCTGCTTAATAGTTTTGTTTTAATAATTAATCAAAAAAGTAAGATACACCCAATCCTAAACAAGTTGGGGCAGTTGATAACCCTAAAGTTAAAGCACCTAAGGGTCCCAGAAACACTGATGATACCATTAGCCCACAAGCTATACCCGTAGCATAATCTTTGGGAGTAGTATTGGAATGCCCCCCCCCCCTGAATTTGCTCCATCTCATTCAAACTTAACTTTTTCATAATTTTAACTTGTTTTTTAAATGTTGAATAATATGTTTAATTTTTGTAAGCCGCGCGATTTACAAAAGCAAACATAAAGCGCAGCAGTCCGATATTTTCGGACTGGGCAAAATATTTTTTTTGGAGTTTTTGCCTCACCCGCGCAGTTGCCTAATATACTCCAAAGGTAAGCCTGTATCTTCTGCTATTTCTTCGTCCGTTAAGTTGCGTTTGATGAGTTTGAGGGCTATCTGCCCCAAGACCAGCATTTCTCTTGCTACCTCATCTGCTTCTCTCATTCGCGCATACGAGTACGCCTCTAAGTCCGCCTTTGTCCACCTGTGGCGGTCTGCCTCAGTGTAGGCAGAAACCAAGCCTTCGTCATTTATATTAGGCGGAATCACTGTTAAATTTTCCGCATTTTTGATGAAATATATCCATTTCTCTATCAGTGTTTGTAGTTCCTGTTCAGACTTGTTAAACTTAGGCAGTTCTATAAAATTAAAATCCAAGTCCTTCAACTTGTGTTCTTGGGTTTCTACGTCTAAAATCAAGTGTCTTGATAGGTAATTCTCACTTTCTAAAAAGTTAAAATTCAGAATCCCAATGAAGATAGTAGGTTTGAGTTTGTAGTATTCTTCACCAATATCGAGTTGGGAGGAATAACTTTTGGCACTGTAATAGACTACCCTTTTGGCAAAACCAATTTTATCAGTTACTTGCATTTCTACTATATACTCATTGCCTACCTTGTCTTTTGCTTTGATGTCCAGAATGGTAGATTTTGCGCCTAAGACAATCGGCAATTGGTAAGGATTCAAGATTTCTACCCAAGTAATTTTCTTATTTCCTTCCAATTTCAGCACCGCATTGAGGAATGAAATCAAAATTTCTTTCTTGGTTTCATTTCCAAAAATTTTGCGAAACGCAATATCATTCTTAATATCAGCAAATTGCATGGCTTTCTTTGTTTTAATCTTTATACAAAGATACGAAAAATAGATTTATTTACAATGTTGCAAGGCTTTTCATATAGCCTCTAACATTCCGCTTGCACCCCCACCAACGGCAAGCCACCCCACGCTCCCAGAAGCAGGGAAATAGCATGAAGGCGCATACCAGTTTCCTCCTGATATTTTTTCCATTTCATCGGGAGGAAGTTTTCTGTTGGGTTTGAAGCCTATCTCAAATCGCCCCTCTTGGGCGTAGTAATAGGTTTGGCGGTGTGGGCAATAAGCGATTTCTGCACCTAAGCTTTTCATCAGGTTCAGCGTTTCGAAAAGGGTACTTCTGGAGATTTCTAATTTTTCGGCAAGCTCGTCGGCAGAGCCAGTGTTTTTAAAGCGCAAGAGTTGGTCTATGCGGCTGATACGTTCCAGATACTTTTGCATAATTTTGGTAAAAAAAATAGTGGATTGATTTAATTTATGTAATTTTAACGATTCTCAGTGTTGAAAGTTTCACTAATTTCTTCCTATCTTCAGTTTTTTTCTACTATACCATAAAAATAACAAACCTTGAACCTGAAACCTTTGTCCAAGACTACTCTCTTATTTTTATCCTAATTTTTCAAAAAAAAATTAAATTTTTTCAATGCCTTGCAACCCTTTTTCTTTGGATTGGGTCTTAGCTATGAAGTAAACTTAAACCTATTAATAAGTTCTTCGATAGCATCAAAAATGCTATCCAAAAAAAACCAACTTACAAGCTCAAAACATAGGAAGTTATTGTTCATTTTGATACCCAATAGCTTCCTTATTTTATGATTAAAAACTAAGGCTTTTGCCTACTAAGATATTTACAAAGTAATATTTAATCCTAATTATATGGTTTTAGATGATGCTGTCTTTGATGGTATCATCTTTTTTTTTATATTTGCCCTAATATCAAACCAAAGTACGACTTATGAATTTCAAAAATTTTATTTCTCTGTTTGTCGTTCAGGAAGAAGGACAAAATAAAGAAGAAGGAAAGCAACAGGAGCAAACTCCTAATACTTCTGATAATCAAAGTTCCGTTCCTCCTGCTGTCCCCCAAGATAATTCATCTACAATGCCGCCACCTATTCCCCAAGAGGGCAACATAGACCAACGCATATTGGAATCCCTACAAAAAGCATTGGAAAGTAGCAATACAGAAGGATATGATTATCTTGAATTTAAGCACGCACTTCAAAGCCTTGTCAATATCATTCCTGATGAGGCGATGCGATTTAAGTCTGCCTTTGCTACGGTAGCTCCTATGGGGGTTACAGCACAGAAAATTTTAGAAAGTGTAAGCTATTATCGCAATATTTTGCTCAAAGAAAAGGAAAAATTTAACCAAGCACTAAGCACCCAAATAGACCAAGGAGTAGGCGTAAAGCAGAAAAGAATGGAAGAACTATCTACTATTATGCAACAAAACTCTGAAACTATTCAAAGATTGATGCAAGAAAATGTTGCTTATGAAGAAGAAATTAATCAAATCAAATCTCATATCAATGAGGTAGTTGCAAAAATAGAAAATACAAAAAACAATTTTGACTATACTTTGCAAAATATTGTCAGTCAAATAAATACAGACGAGGCTAATATTCAAAAACACCTTGCTTAATGCCAAGATGGACATAAGTTTATTATTCATTATCAAAGTTTTTTATCATTAAATCATTCAAAAATATGGAAAACCCAATGTCAAACCTCAATAATAAAATCACTCCTAAGGGTTTTTGGGAGCGTCCAGAAGGCGCAACAGGCGGGCTATTTGCTCTTGCTATCTTTGGAGGATTGGGATATTTATTTTTTAAATATTTGGATACCTTAGTGTATTTAGCTCAAAACACTTTGTACTTGATACTCATGCTTTTAGCGATAGGAGCTATCCTTTATGTCATCTTTGACCCTAAGTTTCGCAACCTCATTTGGTTTGTTTACAAAAGTATCATGCGTTGGCTTACTGGACTTTTTGTAAAAATAGACCCTATTGGTATTTTGGAAAGCTACATAGATAGCTTGCGGTCTAACCTTAAAAAAATGGACAATCAAGTCCAATCCCTCAAAGCGCAGTTGCGAAAACTCAAAGACATTATAGACCAAAATAACAAAACAGTAGAAGATAGCTTGGCAATTGCGAATCACGCCAAAGACAAGGGAAAACAAAATATTGTTATTTTGAAAACTCGCAAGGCGGGGCGTTTGCATGAGTCTAATATGAAACTTACGGACTTGTACAAAAAAATGGAAATATTACACCGCATTTTGGTCAAAATGTACGAAACTTCAGAAATTTTGTTGGAAGATGTGATAGACCAAGTAGAAGTCAAAAAAATGGAAAGAGAAGCGATTCGCACTTCTCACTCTGCGATGCGGTCTGCGCTCAATATCATCTCAGGCAACAATGATAAAAGAATCATGTTTGACCAAGCCATGGAGGCTATTGCTGATGACGTGAGCAGAAAAGTAGGTGAAATGGAACATTTTATGGACGTTACGGCTTCTTTTATAGAATCTGTCGATTTACAAAACGGAATTTATGAAGAAAAAGGCTTAGAAATGTTAGAAAAATGGGAACAGGAAGGCATTTCTTGGTTATTAGGAGAACAAAAACAAGCACTAATCTCTGGAAATACCGCCTTGGATATCAATCTAAACCCAACAATGCAAAAAGCAAATCGCGCAGGAAATCAATACAATGATTTGTTCAATTTTTGATAGAAATATTTTAATAAATGACTGTAAAAGAATATTTTAATAATATTACTGATTCCATACGTACTCTTAGCACAGGGATTAGAATTACTTTCAAGCATTTTCGCAAATCCATCGCTAACAAACGCATGAGAAATACTATTCCTTCTACTGACGCTAATTATTTTAAGCAAGAAGAAGGAATAGTAACCTTACAATATCCCAAAGAAAAATTGCCTATCCCAGAGGTAGGTCGTTATCAATTGCACGTAGAAATAGATGATTGCATTGTTTGTGATAAATGCGCCAAAATTTGTCCTGTTAATTGCATTGAAATAGAATCTATTAAAGCAAGTGAACAAATTGGTATTACCTCTGACGGGACTCCTGTACGCTTATACGCAAGTAAGTTTGACATTGATATGGCAAAGTGTTGTTTTTGTGGACTTTGTACTACCGTTTGCCCTACCGAATGTATTACGATGACCTCTGAATATGATTACAGCGTTTTTGATATTCGCCAAATGAATTTCGCTTTTAGCAAAATGAATGAGGAAGATGTCATTTTACGTAAAAGTGAAGCAGAAGAACGTGAACGTTTAAAAATGCAAAATAGCCAAAAAGAGGAAAACCATACACCAATAGAAATAACCAAAGAACCAATTACTCCATCTTTGGAAAAGCAAGAAAATACTCCTTCTTCTGAAAAACCTGTATTTAAACCTAAGTTTAAGCCTATTATTAAGAAGAAAGAGTGAAAAGTATGCGGCTACTACTCTCATTTTGAACAACTAACAACAATTCAAAGCAATCCTAAAATGCGAAATAAATTATCGCATTTGAATATAATTTTTACATTTTTACCCCCAACACCTCAAACAAGAAAATATACTCCAATGCAATTTCCTTCAATGCCTCGAACCGACCCGAAGCCCCACCATGCCCCGCGTCCATGTTGGTTTTTAAGAGTAATAAGTTATTGTCCGTTTTCAAAGTACGAAGTTTGGCTACCCACTTGGCTGGCTCCCAATACTGCACTTGTGAATCGTGTAATCCTGTTGTTATCAATAAATTAGGATATGCTTTTGCCGTTACATTGTCATAAGGAGAGTAGGAAAGCATATAGTCGTAGTATTCCTTTTCCTTGGGATTGCCCCACTCGTCAAACTCGCCTGTGGTAAGCGGAATGGACTCATCAAGCATGGTCGTAACTACATCTACAAAGGGAACATCGGCGACAATTGCTTTGTAGAGGTCAGGGCGCAAGTTTACCACTGCTCCCATGAGCAAGCCGCCCGCACTTCCCCCACTTGCTACCAATCTTTCTACGGAAGTATAGTTTTCTTTGATGAGGTGTTCGGAACAGGCGATAAAGTCTGTAAATGTATTTTTCTTTTTCAATAATTTGCCATCTTCGTACCAGTGTCGCCCCATTTCTTCGCCTCCTCTGATATGGCAAATCGCAAAAATGAAACCTCTGTCCAAAATGCTCAATCGCGTAGAGCTAAAACTTGCGTCTAAGGAATAACCGTAAGAACCGTAGGCATATTGGTACAAGGGAGCAGTGCCGTTTTTGGGTGTCCCTTTTCTATAAACCAAAGAAATAGGGATTTTTGTGCCGTCTTGGGCGGTCGCATAAATGCGCTCTGCTTGATAATTTTCTGGTTTAAAAGTCCCCCCTACTACTTCCTGCTGTTTGAGCAAGGTCTTTTCTTTGGTTTCCATATTGTAGTCGTAAGTGGAACTAGGGGTCGTAAGTGAAGTATAGCCATAGCGAAGAATTTTGCTATTGTAGTTCACATTTACACCCGTTCCTGCGGCATAGGTAGGCTCGCCAAAGTCCACATAATGCTCGCTTTGGTCTTCCCACTTGATGATTCTTAGGTTCATTAGCCCTTCTTTGCGCTCCTCTGCCACTAAAAAGTCTTTGAAAACTTCAAAACCTTCTAAAAGCACATCAGTGCGATTGGGGATTACTTCTTTCCACTTAGATTTATCAGTAGTCTGATTTTCAGTTACTTCCATCATGCGGAAGTTTTTTGCTTGCCAATTGGTGCGAATATAAAAAGTATCTCCTGCGTGGTCTATGCCGTATTCGTGTTCCCTTTCTCTGCCTAAAAATAGACGAAACTTTCCATTGGGATTGCTTGCTTCTAAGATTTGCGCCTCGCTCGTGAGCGTACTGCTACTGGCAATAATCAGGTATTTTTTTGACTTTGAGCGATAAATACCTACGGCAAAAGTTTCATCAGTTTCTTCATACACCAATTCGTCTTGGGCGGGGTCAGTGCCAAGTGTGTGCCTGTAAATCTGGTGAGAACGAAGCGTTTGTAAATCTTGGCGGGCGTAAAAAATGGTCTGGTTGTCGTTTGCCCAAGCAATGTTCCCTGTGATGTTTGGAATCACATCTACAAGCGTTTCTCCTGTGGCTAAGTTCTTGAAAAACAAGGTATAAATCCTGCGTCCTACTACATCTGTGCTGTACGCCAAAATGTCTTGACGATAAGAGATTTGCATACTTCCTACGGCAAAATAAGGCTGTCCTTCTGCCAATAAATTACCGTCAATCATCACTTCTTCTGTGGCTTGCAAACTTCCCTTTTTGCGGCAATAAATCGCATATTCCTTGCCCGTTTCGTAGCGCAC
>JALOMS010000663.1 GCA_025455345.1 Thermoflexibacter sp.
GAAGACCAATTTTTGGCATAAATAAATTCTGCGCCTTCAAAAGCCTTTGCTTGATTATACTCTATTTGGGCATTCCAAGTATATCTCGTATCCAACTCATAGCCCTCAGGGTGAGTAATTACTAACTCTACGTCGGCAGTACTCATCCACTCTGCAAACGAATTGGGAACGGCTTGTGGTAGGGCTTTGGGGTGAGGTGCCCATGTCAGCACTACTTTAGGTTTGGGTGTTTTTTTGTATTCCTCTATGGTAAGCAAGTCTGCCAAAGACTGTAAAGGGTGCAAGGTAGTGGACTCAAGACTTACAATAGGTACGCCTGCATATTTGATGAACTGATTTAATACATTTTCTGCATAATCTTCCTCTCTATTTTCCAATGTGGGGAATGAGCGAATTCCGATAATATCACAATATTGTCCCATCACCGCAACGGCATCCTTGACGTGTTCGGCGGCATCTCCGTCCATAATTACTCCTTCGCGCGTTTCTAACTTCCAGCCCTCCTTATTGATATCCATTACGATAACGTTCATTCCCAAATTCATAGCCGCTCTTTGCGTACTGAGGCGAGTCCGTAAGCTGGGATTCATAAAAATAAGCCCCAAGACTTTGTTTGCTCCTAAGTGCTGATGAGCAAATGGATTTTTTTTTAATTGTAAAGCCTCCTGAACCAATAAATAAAGATGATTTACATCTTTGACACTTGTAAAATGCTTCATTTCAAAACAATAAATTTGAAAAATAATAAAATCTAAAAATAGGAATATGCTTGTAAATTGGTTAAGTAAAAACAAATGACTGTCAAAATCAATAATTTTGCTCAAGTATTCATTGTTGTAATCTCCAATACAGTTGATAAATTTGAGGAAGCATTCCCTCGATAAGTACCTGTAATCAAGTTACACAAAGTCGGTATATGTGCTTCATTGATAGCAATATGCCTGTCGCCTGTTGCCATGCCTGTAGTCGCATCCAATCCCTTCCAACCTGCACCCGGTAGATAAACTTCTACCCAAGCATGCAAAGATTGGGGTTGTAGATATGGATCGGCGTAATAGCCAATGACATACCTTGCGGCTATACCAGCTTCGCGCAACAAGGTTAATTGTAAGAACGCCAAATCTTTATAAGAACCAGCTTGCTTTTCTAAAGTTATTTCTGGCGAGGCTGGAGGTAGATAAGGATTAGGTTTTTCTTGCTCAAAGTGCTTGCATAAATACTGGGTTACATGGGTAACAAAAGGGAGAGTTTGGAAATCTATATCGAGCATTAGCTCTTTGGCTAATTTTTTGACTTTCTCATCTTTGGTAGGAGAAACTAAATAAGGTGCTAATTCTGCAAGAACTGCGTTGGTGTATGGCACTGGAAGCTGAGTCGCTGTAAAAGGATAAATAATAAAATTGAATGGGTTGGAATTCTCTACTTCTACCACTGCGGTCATCGTGATTTTGAGTTCATTGGTGTTTCCTTCAAACCAAAGCATGTAGTCGCAATGATTATTAAGTCCAATCTTACTATTTTTTGCGTTGGGGATAGGAAAAACCTCTAAATCAAAAGTTTTTAGGGTTTGATTAGCATCAGTTCGCGGTTTTACTCTGAGCAAGTGTGGTTCTAAAAAAACTTTAGATGAATATTCGTAATGTGTAATATGCTTGATTTTGAACAACATAGAAATTTCTTTGTATAAAGTTTAAAACAAAAAAGACTTACCCCTCTTTGCCTATTTGGTGCGTTGTGAATAAAAGAAAGAGGGATAAGGTCAAGTTGGGTTATAAGATTTTTTTTAATTTTTTTACTAAGTCTTTTACTTTTTGATTATAAGGTGGATAGAGTAGCTTAAAGCCTGTAAACCCTATTCTTTGTTTTAATACAGCTTTGGCGTTAGAAAACTCTAAAAATCCAAAATATCCATGCGATTTACCAATGCCACTGTTGTTCACTCCTCCAAAAGGTAGTTCAGGATGCCCAATGTGCAATAAGCATTCATTAATACTTGCTCCTCCCGCCGAAGTATGAGTCATGACTTTTTCTATCATTTCCTTATTTTTACTAAAAACGTACAAAGCCAAGGGCTTTTCCCCCTCATTCACTATATTGATGGCTTCTTCTGTATTTTTATATGTCAAAATAGGCAACAATGGACCAAATATTTCTTCTTGCATGATACTCATTTCTGGTTTTATATCAGTGAGTACCGTAGGTGCAATAAAGCGGTCTTCTGCATTGGTTTTGCCCCCTGTAGCTATCGAGGCTCCTTTTAGTAAGGCATCTTCCATAAGACCTTGCAATCGTGTGAAATGTCTTTGACTGACTATTCTACAATAAGAGTCGGACTTTTCAATGCCTTGTTTATCAGAGTTATACACTTTTTCTATTTGCTTTTCAATATGCTCAATCAGTGGTTTTTGTACGATGTCCTTGACCAGAAGATAGTCAGGTGCAATGCAGGTTTGTCCATTATTCACAAACTTTCCCCAAACTAATTTTTCTGCGGTATCTTGTAGGTCTGCACTTTCATCTATGAAAGCAGGCGACTTTCCTCCTAACTCTAAAGTTACCGAAGTCAAATGAGCAGAGGCGGCTTTCATAACTATTTTCCCTATCATGGGGCTTCCTGTGAAGAAAATATGATTAAATGGTAACTCCAAAAGTGCAGTAGATACATTTACATCACCTTCTACAAGAGCAACTTCACTTTCATCAAAAATTTCTTTGATGAGCTTCCCCAAAGCCGCAGAGGTGTGCGGAGTAAGTTCGGAAGGTTTTAGTATAGATGTACAACCCGCCGCAATAGCAGATACTAAAGGACTTAGTGTTAGCATAATCGGATAATTCCAAGGAGATAAAATCAAGGAAACTCCTTTAGGCTCGTACTGTATATAAGCCGTAGTACCAAGATAATGAATAGGATTACTTTTATATTGGGGTTTTGTCCATTTTCTTACTTGGCTAATAGCATGCTTAATTTCGGTACGCAAAGGCAGAATTTCTGTAAGTGTAGTTTCTGTTCTATTTTTTTTAAAATCTTGATAAATAGCTTCTTGCAGGTTATGCTCGTGTTTTTCGAGAGCTTGTAGAAGTTTTTTTAACT
>JALOMS010000088.1 GCA_025455345.1 Thermoflexibacter sp.
ACAATCATATAAGCCAAAAATATGAATTTTTCAGAGATACCACTATGCAGTTCCAATGTTTCGTGGAACATAAAAAAGTCATCAATTGCAAAGAAATAGCTAATTATCCCAGAAAATAGTAAATAATTTACTTTTTGAGTAGTCAAATATCTACGCAGTACCCAAAGTGCAAAAATACACACCGTTCCGCTCAGAGACCATAAAAATACACCCAAATTAGTCATAATTCCACTGTAAAACTTGAGCTTCCCTAAGCGAGGCATATCACCTGTGAAGTTGGGCATAGGAATTTCGAATAATTTGCTGGCAAAAAGAACCACTAACAAAATAAATAAAGCAAATAGATAAATACCTATAACTTGTAAAGAAGCCAACTCACGAACTCTATCTTTGAATCTTTCTTTGACAATCTCAATCTGAGCCACAACGTTCATATTTTTAATCGATTAATTTTAAAAGATGAATTAAATGTGAACAAATATAGCATATAATTAACATTAAGTTCATATTTAACCACTTTTTTGTATAATCTCTAATATTGTTACTTATATTCTTTGAATGAGTTTGTCAGTTTCTAAAAAATAATACTTAAATTATTTTTAGTAATTAATTGATTTTTAATATTTTACGGTTCTAATTTTCACTACTACCGATTTGGATACAGGCGTATGGCTTTTGTCTGCCTTCAAATCAATAGGGACAAGGACATTTGCCTCTGGGAAATAGGTCGCAATGCACTGATTAGGAATGTCATACGGCACTATGATAAAAGTTTTTGCTACCCTCTCCTCTCCATAATAATTACTGTACAAATCTACGACTTGTAGTGGTTTTAAACCAGTATTTTCTATATCTTTGGGATTCATCATTACTACTCGTCTTTCGTTGTAAATCCCTCTGTATCTATCGTTTAATCCGTAAATGGTTGTATTAAATTGGTCATGGCTACGAATGGTCATCATCAAAAACTCGTCTTCTTGGAGTTCGTGCTTGGGCAGTTCGTTAATGGTAAAATGCGCTTTCTGGTCATGGGTATTGAACTTGCCTTCTCGCGCTCCGTTGGGCAAATAAAAGCCATCTTCCTGCCGCACTCTTTGGTTGTAGTTTTCAAAACCAGCGATGACTTGCTCTATTTTATCCCTAATATGGTCATAATTTTCTATCATTTTGTCCCAATCTATGGTACTTTTTGCACCCAAAGTTGCCTTGCCAATCCCTGCGACAATGGCAGGTTCGCTCAGTAAATCTTTGGAAGCTGGCTCTAAAATGCCTTTGGAAGAGTGGACAATGCCCATGGAATTTTCCACACTGACAAACTGCTCTCCGCTTGCTTGGAGGTCTTTTTCAGTCCTTCCCAAACAGGGTAAAATCAAGGCAGTTTTTCCATGAATAAGGTGAGAGCGATTCAGTTTGGTGGAAATATGCACCGTTAAGTTGCAGTTTTGCAGTGCTTTGGCGGTATATTCGGTGTCTGGTGTTGCCGAAAGGAAGTTCCCCCCCAAGGCAAGAAAGACCTTCGCTGTTCCTTCGTACATGGCTTTGATGGCGGCAACTGTGTCGTATCCATGCGCTTGTGGTGGCGAAAAATCAAAGGCTTTACCTAATTTTTCTAAAAATTCAGGTTTAGGTTTTTCTATAATGCCCATCGTGCGGTCGCCTTGCACGTTGCTATGCCCGCGCACAGGACACGTTCCTGCGCCTTCTTTGCCGATACTTCCTTTGAGCAAGAGCAGATTAACGATTTCTTGGATATTGCCTACTGCATTTTTGTGTTGGGTCAAGCCCATTGCCCAGCAAGCAATAATTTTGTGGTGCTTGCGAAGTAAATCTGCCGCTTGTCTTATTTCTGCTATACTTACACCACTCTGCCTTGCTAAATCTTCGAGTGGATATTTTTTCAAATCCTCAATAAATTCTTCAAAACCAGTGGTTTGGGTTTGGATAAAGGGAAAGTCAATTGCATGATTTGCCCTCTCTAAATCTCCCCCTTCTGGGGAGACTTCTGCTGCCGTTGTCTGTGTCCCCACAGACGACACTCCCGCCGTTGTCTGTGTCTTCCCCAATTGCTCATGTTCTAACAAGCACCACATCAAGGCTTTTAGAAGTGCTACATCTCCATTGATTTTGACTTGGAGATACAAATCTGTAAGCGCAGTTCCGCTCCCTAAGAGGTCTAAGGGGTTTTGAGGGTGTTTGAAAGCAAGTAAGCCTGTTTCTTTCAAAGGGTTGATAGAGATAATTTTAACTCCTTTTTTCTTTGCTTTTTGGAGGGCAGAAAGCATACGTGGGTGATTAGTACCTGGGTTCTGTCCTATAATCATAATGATTTCCGCTTTTTCAAAATCCTCTAAGGTTACAGAGCCTTTGCCTATGCCCAAGGTATCAGAGAGAGCAACCCCGCTCGACTCGTGGCACATATTAGAGCAGTCGGGCAAATTGTTTGTACCAAACTGACGGACAAAGAGTTGGTAGAGAAAAGCGGCTTCATTGCTCGTTCTCCCTGAGGTATAAAAGACAGCTTCATTGGGTGAAGAAAGCGCATTTAACTCCTTGCCAATGAGCGCAAAAGCACTTTCCCAAGAAATAGGCTCGTATTTGTTATGCCCTGCTTTCAAAATCATGGGTTGGGTGAGTCTTCCCTGCTTGCCCAGCCAATAGTCGGACTGCTCGGAGAGTTCTTGAACGGTGTAGTTGGCAAAAAAATTTGCGGTAATTCGCTTATCAGTTGCCTCCTCCGCAATTGCTTTTGCTCCATTTTCGCAATACTCGGCAATAGAAGAACGCTCTTTGGGGTCAGGGAAAGCACAACTCATGCAGTCAATACCGCCTTTTTGGTTCAGCTTGGAGAGCAAAGCGACTCCCTTAGTTAAATTCATCTCCTCCAAGATATGCTTTGTAACAGAGAGAATCGAGGGAAATCCTGCCGCTACCTCTTTGGGGTTGGCTAAGGTCAGCCCTGTGAGTATTTCGGGCGGTTGGGCATTGGGTTTGTGTGGCATAGCAAAACTTAAGCAAGAGTTCAAGAATAAAATGGTGAATTATAAGTAGTTATGAATTAATGCAAAATATTAATAATCAATTAACTGTAGCATGCTCTTCAGAGTATGTAAGTGTCTGATAATGACCTAAACACGCTAAAACGTATTTTACAATAAAAATGCACACTTACTTAAATAAAAAAATATAATACTGATGGTTTACATGGACATATACAAAAATATTGATTTTAGCCTTATTTTGAAAAGAAAACAGACTAATTTTTTGACAATGAAGTTGGGTAGCACCTATTTTGCTCATTTTCTTGCATCTATAAAATTTTCCTAATTTTTAGGAGGTTAAAACCTTGTTAATACCAAATTCTTAGCTATTTTTATAAAATAGTTTAATACTTTCAAAAACTAAAACAATCGCTTATGAATCGCCCAGTCATGTATGCCAGTAATAAGGAATTAGATGTAGAACTGGAAGTAGTAGAAGGGAAAATTCCAACGGATATTTATGGTCATGTATTTGTCAATTCCCCCTGTGGGAGTGTGAATTCCAATGGTTTACCTTTCCCTGCAACAAACAAAGATGGTAGCCCTAATCGAGAATATGCAAGCCCGATTATGAATGGTGATGCGTATGTTTTTCGTTTTGATTTTGATGAAACCAATAAGGTCAAACTCAAAACTCGTCTTTTGAAAACACCCTGTTATTATGCAGACCTTGCGACCCAAAAAGACAAGCCTAAAGCTGACCCTCATACTTACAAGAATTTCTTTTTTAGGAATATGGGAATTTCTCGTATTTCTTTGGCTTTAGGAGCGCGCAACGAGCTAAATACTGCCGTTGTTCCTTTTCAGTTTTCTTCGGACAAGGCAAGCAGAATGGTGGCAACTTATGATGTAGGAAGACCTTATGAGATAGACCCTGTTTCTTTGGAAGTGATTACCCCTATTGGCAAAAATACTGAATGGCTACCTGCTACTCCTCCTTTATTGAATTTTCCTTTTCCTTTGGTACAAAGTACCGCTCACCCTGTTTTTGACCCAGTCAATAAGATTTTTTATACGGTCAATTTTACAAAATCTACTCAAACAATGCTCTCCTCTATGGAGCTTTTTGAAATGATGTTGGTAGATGAAAAAGAAGTGGAAAATAGATTAGAAGGTTTGCTAAAAGAGGTAGAAAAGGGCGAAAAAAAGACTTCATTAGCAAAACTCAACAATTTTTTGAAAAATATTAAATTAGAAATTCAAGGCAAACCTACTTGGTGGAAAAAAATATTAAACTGGATTTTGGGAGAAGTAGAGGAGTATATAGAAGCCAAATCCAAAACGTATGATAGCGTTTATGTCATGGCTTGGAATGGAGAACAAGGAAAGTTAGATAAGTGGGAAGTGCTTGATAATGAAGGAAAAGCTATTACTATCAAGCAGTGTATTCATCAAATTAGCTTGACCAAAGATTACCTAATCCTCATAGATTCTTCTTTTAAGTTTTCCATAGATATTTTGGTAAATAACCCTTTCCCAAACAATCAAACTATAGACCGAATCATTCGCCAGTTGATTTCAGGTGAAATGGAGCCTTTTACTGATGTGTATCTCGTCAAAAGAGCCGATTTGCAAGAAGGAGTTACCAAAGTAAATGCTAAGAAATTAGTCAAACCTATCCCATTGGAGTGCGTTCACTTTACAGCCGAATACGAAAACCCCAATGGAATTATTACGCTACACACGGCTCATAATAGTGCCGCTTGTTTAGCAGAATGGTTACGCCCTTTTGATATTTCTGCACTAAACGGACAGCCAATAGATAAGGATTACATGGGCATATTTGCGCTCGGAGATATGGACATAGGGCGAATCGGAAAATTTGAAATCAATGCAGAAAAAGCAGAAATTGTCAAAGAATCTATCTTTTGTGAGATGGGCAACACTAATACGCCCAACCAAATAGGAGCAAATTCTTGGGGCGTAGGTTTGCACACATTCAGAAATATTATTTCTCCAGAAATCCCTACGTCTAATATTAAGCATATTTTTTGGCAAACTTATGGGCTAAATAGAGATATGCTTTCCCAATTTATCTACGGTTTGTATAAAGACTACCCAAATCGGAAAGTCCCTCTACCTCAACTAATTGCACTTACTCAACAGCAAATACCTTATACCCTCTTGCATATTGATACGACAACTATGCAAGCCAAACAAGTATATGTATTTCCTAACAATTATAACCTCAGAAGTATCCAATTTATACCCAAAAAAGGAGAAGCTCCCACAGGGATAGATGCTGGGTTGCATGGATATATTTTTTGTACCATGCTTATCGGGGAAGGACAAGCCCCCAATACTAACTATTTTAATCAAATATGGATTTTTGATGCCCAAGACTTAAGCAGACCTATTTGTAAACTTGCACATCAAGATATGCAATTTACATTTACCTTGCATTGTACATGGATTCCTTCGCTATTACCAAGCGAAAGCAAATACAATGTGCCTGTGCAAGAGGATTATAACGAATTGATTAACACTATTATTAGACCTAAAAGGAAGAAATTGGTACGCAGATTTTTTGATGATTACGTATATCCAAATTTCTGAACTGAATCTTAATTTGACTTAAATAACTATGCACAAGTAATTTATATTATAGGTGTCAGTTAAGCAATTGATTATTAGTATTTTGTATTAATTAATAATTTATAACTAATAATTCATAACTACTTAACGGCTTCTATTTTATATTTTTTCTTCCTGAGTAAGGCTATAACTCCCTGCTCGTCAGGTAAGTGCGCCGCTCCTATGGCAATGAACGCGCTCTTTTCTTGAATAAGTTTATCTATGCGCTCTGCCATATTGATGTTGCGTTTGGTCAAAATCTGATAACTCAAGGCAGGTTCATCAGCAAACTCTTTAGAAGCAAAGAGATACAAGCTATCTAATTTTTGTTCTGCATACCAATTAAGCATTTGTTCCATAGAGTTGTCCAAAGAGTCTGTATCGGTTTTAATAATTTCATTATAAAGCATTTGTGCTTGTTTTTGTAAAGAAATGCTATTAATCACATTCATCTGTTCTTGTAAGGTTTCTAAGCCGATTAATGCCAAGTTTTTTTTGCTTGCTTCCTCTTGTAAAAACAAATCTAAGGGCTTGTTACTCTCCATAGGTGCATTTTGCATAGCTTCTAACCCACCTTCTTGGAGGAGAAGGGAAGTGAACATGGGTTTGATGCGCTCTGCAAAAGAAGACATCATGCCCAACTTGTCATCAAGGGCTTGTTTTACAATTTTGTATTCTTGTTCCGAAAGTAAGGTTTTCAGCGTAGTATCTTTGCTCATAAAAATCTCATTCATCACAGCAAATAACATAGAAGGGTCTATTATCATTTCCCCAGCATAAGCCTCACAAGTTGCTATTTTCTCTATTAGTATGTCTTTCATAACAAAGGCTTTAGGATTACCTGTGTGCATAGTGCCATAGAGATATGAGGGCTTCTTCAGATTGTTCCCTGTTATCTTCCAAAGCAATTGGGCTTGGGTCAATAAAGAAGAAAATGAAAGAATGATAATTAGAATTAATAATTTGATTTTCATATAAATAGGGTTTTATTTTCTTAAGAATATTCTTTAGTTTTGTTGAGGAAGTATGTTTTTTTATACCGCTTTGCTGTATTGTTGAATGATTTTATTAAAATTTACCATAGGAAACAAGCATATATACAAAAATAGGAAAATTTTTACAGTTCTGAAGTATAAAAGCATGATTTGCCTAAAGAGGAAAAAATTTAAGATTTAAAAAGCATCAATAATGTAAAATAATCTTAAATTCACTTCTTATTCGTTAAAACTGGCATAAATAGTATTGGTGTTCCTTAACTTTTGATAAAAATCTAACGTATTTCATTATAAAAGAGAACAAAGAAATGAAAAATTTAATCTATACTTTATTTATCTATTTGTGTGTAGGGCTTCCTCTTGCCCATGGGCAACAAATGTCGAGGGATTTTTGGCATGATGGAGAAATCAATCTATTTTCTGGAGAAACCTTAAAAGGTAAACTCAAATATGACTTAGATACAGATAACTTGCAACTTCAATTCAACGGAACGATTAAGTCTTTCAGTGCTTATCAGGTAGAGTCTTTCCAATTTTTTGATGAAGTATTGAAAGTGCCACGTTCCTTTTATGCTTTGCCGTACAAAAAAATGAGTAATTATGAAAGTCCTGTATTTTTTGAGTTATTCACTGAAGGCTTTTTGACCTTGCTCAACAGGGAGATTATCACCTATCGCATGATGTATCCTTCTGGTTTTTGGGGCTGGGGCTATCGTCCTTGGATGGGAACGAATGTACCTGTTTTAGATGATTCTTATTATGTTCTTTTGATGAAAGAAGAAAGAGTGATTAAACTTGTAGAGATAAAAAAGGATATTCTTTATCTCATGGAAGACAAGACCAAAGAAGTGGAAGGTTTCATCAATGCCAATAGAATCCGTTTTGATAGAAGAGAGGATTTGGTGCGTCTTTTTGATTTTTATAACTCACTTAAACCCAAAATCAACTAAGTACAGTAGATAGTAGTTGTCCTCATTTGGTGCAGTTTAGGTGTTGTCCGATGCTTTTATCTATTGGGTGGAATCAGTTTTGAGGAACTGACAGCACAGTAAATTACTTAACGAACTTTATCAAAAAAAGCATTAGTGTTCTTGCCTGAACTCGCACCTATTAGTATCCAAATAGTCGCATCTTCATTGTAAAAAATCCTTAGCCCTTCATTCTCTTCAAAGAACAAAATTGCCTTTGATTCATTATGATAGTATAAAATTGGTGGAAAAGGAATAAGAATGAATTTCCTTTTTACATCTAAGTAGTTTGTCTTAACTTTTACTTTTAGGGCAAATTGATTGATGACCTTGTTACTATCTATCAGTGAAACAGTTAGTTTGTTTTTATTATTAAAAAATAGCCTAACCATTGCCTCTTTTGTTTGCTTTGTTGTATCATCATAGATTTGTAAAAACTTAGAATCATATAGAAATGTCCATAAAGTAACTTGATTAGAAGAGTCAGAAATGTTTTTATAAACTCCATTTATATCATTGATATTCAATTTTTTAGAATCAATTTCTTTTACTTGCTTCAACAGACTATCTGTTGCGATACAACTTGATAATCCCAATATTGGCAATAATAACAATAGTCTTGCTATGGGAAACACAAAAAAGAATGATAACCAATTCATTTTTAGAATTTTGAGTAAGAATATCTACCTTGTTAAACTTATCATCTTCTGTTTGTTGATTAGACTCACTTTCCAAGATTTCTTGAATATGAATGTCCTCAAAGAGGAGTTCACTTAGGAAGCCTTCTAAGACAACAAAGTTTGCTTTGTTTCGTAATAATTTTTTTACAGCCCAATCAAAGCGAATCAGTTTTTTGCTCATCGTGTTTCTATTTTTCTTTCACAAAGATACAAAAATTCATTCCAAATTTTTAACGATTCGTCGCACGATTTTGCTTTTCATTCCTGCTTTACTTTAAAGAGGGACTGATTGCACGAGAAGTATGAACTACAAATAGGGTAAAACGGCTCACAGTACCACAAAGGAATACTCTGAGCCGTTTTTTTAAAAAATAGCTTATTCTCAAATTCTAATCAATCACCTTAGCGTCTTCCTCCTCTCTCTCTTGGTGCTTCTATTTTAAGTATTTGCTTTTCAGTGGTTTCTCCTGTTTTTACTTCTATGGTGTATTCCCCTGCTTGGAGGTAATACTTGCCGTTTTGTGCTTTTTTGACTTTGACTTCTTTCTTTGCCTTGTCCGAAAGTTCCTTTTGGTAGCTTTCCAATACCTTCTCGTCAAAAGTAAGGTCATAAGCAAGGAAATTCAAGCCTTTTTTGCTTGTGTCTTTTATTTCTTTGAGGACTAAGCCATTCGCTGTGAGAATTTTGATAGTGCTTTCCACACTTTTATTCACATAAAAGGCAATTTCAGTAGATGGTGTAAAAGGTTCACTCCAATTGCTCCACGAGCTTCCCCACCTGTCACTATAAGTCATAGATTTTAAGGGAAAGACCATGAGATTTTTAGCCAATATTTCAGGCGTAAGTTTCTGTATATGAGCCACATTAGCAATGATGAATGCCCTTCCATGTGTCCCTAAAACGATTTCTTTCTCTCTTGGGTGAATCACCAAGTCATGCACGGGAGTAGCTGGTAGATTTTTCACAAAAGCCATGAAAGTCAAACCCTTATCTAAGGAAACATAAGCCCCATGGTCTGTGCCTACATAGACTACATTAGGATTTTCGGGGTCTTCTCGCACCACATTGATTGGCTCGGCAGGAAGGTCTGTGCCTATTTTTTGCCATGTTTCTCCATAGTTTTCAGACACATACAAATATGCCTCAAAATTATCCCATCTGTATCCATTGAGTGCGGCATATACTCTTCCTTCAGAATGAGCAGAAGCGTCTATCTGGCTCACCCACAAGTCTTTGGGTAAGTTATCAGAAATGCGTTTCCAAGTATAACCCCCATCTTTGCTTACATGAATCAAGCCATCATCTGAGCCAGTATAGAGCAAGCCAAATTTCTTAGGGGATTCGTCTATGGTTACAAGCGTTCCATAGGGAACGTTTCCTTTTTTCCCACCTTGGGTAAGGTCTTCAGACAGTGTTTCAAAATTATCTCCTTTGTTCATGGAGCGGTGAAAACGATGTGAACCCATGTAGAGAATATCTTGGTTGTGCTTTGAAAGCAAAATAGGTGTTTCCCAATTCCAACGATAGGGCGTTTCTCCTAACTTGTGTTTAGGAGTGATAAACTTTCTATCTTGGGTGTTTTTATTGATTCTGAAATAGTTACCAAACTGGAAGCCTGTATAAACAGTGGCATTATCTCTGGTATCTATTTCTACTTGCATACCGTCCCCACCCATGATAGACCGAAAAGGATTAGTTCCCGAATCTGTCCATTCCTTATTGGGTTTGTGGGTGCTGGGACCTGTCCAAACTCCATTGTCTTGCAAACCGCCATAGACATTGTAAGGGGTAGCCATGTCCACATTGACAGAGTAGAACTGACCAACAGGTATATCATTGATTTTGAGCCAAGTATCTCCGTTATCGTAAGAAATATTTAGCCCTCCATCATTGCCTAAAATTAAATGCCCTTCTCTATTTGGGTTAATCCAAAGCGAATGGTGGTCTGAGTGAGCATTCTCATCATTCATTTTCTCCCATGTTTTGCCTCCATCATTTGACCTGATAGCAGGTACGCCCAGCGTATAAATCCTATCGGGGTTGTGCGGGTGAATGCGTACTTGGCTGAATACGTAGCCATAAGTATAAAATAGCCCTTCAATAGGTTTTTCGTGTGTTTTTTTCCAAGTTTTTCCAGCGTCATCAGAGCGATACATTTCCGCACCTTTGATAGAAATTTCAAACAAATCGTCATTGGCATTGACATAATCCGCCAATGCCTTGGGCGTATATTTGCCATTTTTGATGTCCTCTTTGATGGATTTGGGTGAGTAGTCCATAGGAATTCCGTAGCGGTCTAAGTATGCCGTAATGTCCTCATCTGCTTGTTTTAAAAACTCGTCCGTAGTCATAGTTTTGAGCAAAGAAGGCTTGATTTTCAAGGTATTGGTATTTTCTTCGGGTTTTTTCTCTTGTGAGTCTTGATTGTCCAAAACTGCATACAAAATATTAGGATTCTCTTGGTAAATATCTAATCCAATGCGCCCAACGCCTTCCGTTTCAGGAAAGCCGCTACCTGCTACGTTGAGCTTAGCCCAAGTATTACCTCCGTCAGTGCTTTTGTAAATCCCCGAACCCTTGCCGTTGCCCACAAAATCCCAAGCTCTGCGCGTGCGCTCCCAAGTAGCAGTATAAAGCGTATTAGGGTTTTTAGGGTCAATGATTAAATCAATTGCACCAGTATTGTCATTGATAAACAAGGTTTTAGACCATGTCTTTCCACCATCACTTGTTTTAAAAATACCCCTTTCTGGATTTGGGGAATACAAATGTCCTAAGGCGGCAACCCAAACGGTATTAGGGTCTGTGGGGTGAATGATGATACGTCCAATATGATGCGTTTCTGACAAACCTACATTTGTCCATGTTTTTCCTTGGTCTGCACTCTTGTAAATACCAGCCCCAGAATAAGAGGAGCGGCTGGAAATATTTTCTCCTGTCCCTACCCAAATTGCCCCTACTCCTTCTTTTTTCCACTCAACGGCAATATCTCCAATGGTCATTACTGCCTCATTATCAAAAAGCGGTTTGAAGGTGCTTCCATTATTTTCTGTTTTCCAAAGCCCACCAGAAGCATACGCCGCAAAAAATTGGGTGGGGTCGTAGGGATTGATGTCTATATCAGCAATACGGCAACTCATCACCGTAGGACCGATATGGCGGAACTCTACATTACCTAC